>JAFTNY010000013.1 GCA_017451625.1 Alphaproteobacteria bacterium | reverse complement strand
GGTTCCAGTAAATGTTATGTCCCCATTATTGGCCAGCGCTGTCATATCTTCGCTTGATATGCTTTTCGATGCATATCCGCCAGAAAACGGAGTAATCATAACACCCCAAGCATCCAAAAATTCTCGTACTTCTTGTTTGCCGGCCTCATTCAGCCCTGACGATGCAAATGTTGCCTTTTTAAAATCATTTTTCATTATGCCAAAATCAGCATATTTTAGCCCCAGTTGCTTGCCATAACTGATATATTCATCATACAATTTAACGATTATATCACTGTTAACATCTGTAATATTTTCAATTGACACAATATTCGCATCTGGGTCTTCGTCGTTCATTGCAGATAAAGGAATCGTGTTTTCTTGAACAAAGACATTTGTGTTATCCTGACGCATAATCAAGCCATCTGTATCATCTTCTGTTGGGTATTCATGATTGCCGTTATCATCGTATCTGGTAAAATTAACCGAACCATCATCATTATGAACCAAGTAATCTGGATATTCATACGATATAATTACACCATTTTTATCAACGTTAAATTTCAATCTTTCACCCTGGGATGTATATAAATCCACACCATCCAGTGTCATAATTTCAGTTTTCTGTTGCAGGTCTGCCAACGGTTTTTCAAAATCTTTATCCTTAATACGACGAGCGGTCTCGACTGCGTCACCACCAACAAAACAATACATGTCATCCATCAATTTCAAGGCAGATTTAATCTTGTTTTTATCCAATGTTGATTTATTAAACATCTCAACAATATCGCTTTCGGATGTAGTGTCATCAACCAACCAAGCCGCCAAATCAACTAATTCACGCGCAGTGTCATAGTCTGTATCACCGGTTGGGGTTTTGGGGACAAATGCACCACGTGTTGTCGCAACACGTGATAAATTTACATCCGATGCATAATCACCCAGTTTATGCGCAACGTAACGTGCAACCTGATATTCACTATTTGAAACCATACCCGTAATTTCTGAATTGCTGTCTGCAACAGTATCAACAAATGGGGTATCTGGAACGATTGGATTTTCGGGAATTATAGGTGCGGAACCACCACTGCCAGAACCCGAACCACCACCACATGCAGCCAATGCTAAAACGGATGTAAGAATTGCAATTTTTTTCATGTTGAATATCCTTTTTACATAAAAATGAACCGCCCAAGAAAGAGCGGTCGGGGAGTTCTCAAATCACCTTGTTATTGATTCCGTTGGTTTTCGGACAATTCCTATTTTATAACCAACAGCTCCCCGACATGATGTCAGGGGGTGATAGCGGTGCAAAAACACCGACAACATCAGATTACGATGCTTTCGCACCGAACAAGGCGGGCTTGAGATTGCCCCGAACCCAATCTCTTGGATTCATTTCATACTCTATCACTAAAAATCAAAAATGTAAATTGAATATATTATAGACGACACTAGCCACTTTGAATTTACACATCGCCGGTTTATTCAACGCATGGGTTGGCGATTTGTGGTCTGCCCTTATGGTCAAATCACTATCTACTGGTTGGGGCATATCTTGTTTTGTTGATATATATAGGGGGCGTGTACCGAGAGAAGAGTTAAATACCGTTGCATGGAAAGAAAAAAATTGGAGCGGACTTTATGACATTGGTGTAGTGAAGTGGATTGGCGTAAAGCTGTAGATATGGTTTATGCTTGTATACGGCTAATGATTTTTTGAATATTGCTACCAAGGCTAAGCAAATGTAAGACATCTCTTGTACAACTGAAGCTTATACACCCGAGCCAGAATTTCCGCAGGATGTGAATCTTGCGGTTTTTTGTTTTGAAATGAATATCTGTCCCCTGATATTTAATGTTGCGCGACGCATTCTTGTAATGCTTTATCAAACATGTCAGATGAAATAAATTCTGAATCCAGATTCAGGTATTGTTCGCCGGTTTCTGGATCAATACAGTTTTGTTCAAAATTTAAATATAACTGCTTTGTATCTGGAAATTCAGAACGCGACACGCCTTCTAAATCATCCCACGCATTTTGGCGGTATTTTTCTTGGTAAAAATCACGCAGCCCGCCAAAAAATTCACATACATTTGCATAACTAAATTTTAATTTTTTTAATTTCATCTTGCATCCTGTTTTTATTTCACAACACAGTATAATAGACATGCCGGACAAAGATGGTCCGAGGTATTTTATCTGGCAAATATACAGAATATGCAGATTAACGAGATTTGAAGCTGCCAATGCTGGATGTTTTTTGTAATTGCAGGCGGCGTTTTAGTCGCGCAGCGCGGCGATTCTGTTTGCGCGAATAGTTTAGGTTTATTATTCCTGCAATTTCGGCAAACGCGCCAGAGCAACCATTCAATATTGCCCAATCATAATTACCACGACACGCATTTATAACCCCAACCAGAAAAGCAACACCGCCCATAACACAGGCAGCGGTGCCAATCGCATTGGACGCCGCGGCGTTTGATTCAGATGTTGTGATGGCCCGTTGTGTTTTGGCCGGCGTATCAAGATAACTGTCTAGCACTGGTATAATCCTTTGATTGTTGCGTGTTAGTATAAACACTTTTCAGCATAAATCAATGTATAGTTGTTTATTGACATCGGGGCACGAAGTGATACAGTAGGAACATGCTGTATTATGATATAAAATACCCTTACCTAAGATACCCATTCCGCGATTCCGATGGCAGCGGCTGGATTATGTATTCAATTCCTGTGGACAAATTGGCCAGAATTTATCATTCTTATTTTGGGAAAAATCCGTTGTCTTTTTTTGATTGTGGTGCCGCAGTCGGTGAACTGATACAGCAGGCAGAAAACATGGGCATCAAGGCGACAGGCATTGATATAAAAAAGTATCCAGTTGAAAAATTTCCATCAATGCAACAATATGCAAAATATTTTCAATCGGGACAGATAAAAATTCAATCTATATTAGAAACGCCGCCTGTTAAAGCGGATTTAGCATACTGCAACGGCACACTGACGTATATGAACGAGTCCACATTGCCGATGGCGTTAAGCAAATTTAAAAACGTCAAAATGCTGATTGCGATACACAATACAACCGAAGACATTATTGCCGCGCGCAAGATGGGCGACGAACTGTTACACGCAGAGCCACGTTTAATCAAGCCCAACCAATGGTGGATTGACACTTTTCAAAAGCATGGATTTAAAGTGGACTTTAACACCACATACAACACGTTTTGTGCATTCCCAAGGCACAATAGAACAAGATAAAAACCTGCATTTCTGCAGGTTTTTATTTACTATTCTGCGGATGCGTTGATGGCATCTGCATCGATTGGCGCGGCGGCGCGGGCGGCGGCAAACTTGGCCGCCATGGTCGGATTGCCGCGGGTCAATTTCTTGATAGACAGGTCATCTAAATTTTTCGCAGCATCACCCAGATGATCATTCCATTTACGTAGGGCATCGCGAGTGGCCTCTAATTTTTTGATGGTATCATTGATATTCTTAATCGCTTCTTCATAGCGGTCGCCGGCATTTTTGCAGTGTTTTGTGAATTTTGATTTAAAGTCATTCATTTCATTTTCAAAATTTGACACGTCAATGCTGGCCTGTTCCAGACGCATAACCTGATTGCGATATTCAATCGTTTTCTGGGCCGCGTTGCGCAACAGTGTTATCATCGGTATAAAGCACTGGGGGCGAATGACGTACATTTTGTCATATTTATGAGAAACGTCGACAATGCCACCATTGTACAGTTCATTGTCCTGTTCCAGCAAGGACACCAAGACAGCGTATTCACATTTCTTTTCGTTGCGGTCTTTGTTCAGTTCCTTGAAGAAGTCTTCATTTTTGTGTTTGGTGGCAGTTGTGTCGGCTTCGTTCTTCATTTCAAACATAATTGATATGTATTCGTTGCCGTCTGCATCATAGTCGCGAAAGATAAAGTCACCTTTGCTGCCGGTTTTGGCATCGTTGTCTTTGCCAAAATATGCATGCTGGAACGCGGTGGCACGCAGACGTTCGAACTCAATCATGCAATGCTGTTCCAGCGTTTCACCAATCATTTTGGTAGACATTTTTGCCTTCATATCTTTGTACAGGGCGATTTCTGTATCTTTGGCCTTTAACTGTGATTCATAATCGTTCTTTAGCGATTGGGTATCCAGTGCGCCCTGCCGTTTTGTTGTTTCGACCAGTCCCTGTAATTCAATAATCGTCTTGTCCTTGTCGGCGATGGCCTGTTGTTGGGTTGCCAATGCGTTTGACACCGCCAACTCTTTATCTTTTTCCAAGGTCAGAACCTTTAGTTTCAGATCTGAAATCTGCTGCTGTTGCTGGGCCAAGGCAGACGATTTGGCCTGTTCGGCCTGCGCGGCCGCCATTTCAAGCGCATTGCGCTTTTCTGTTTCGAACACTTTCATGCGTTCGGTCAGGTCTTTGCTAAATTCGCTGTCGCGAACCTGCTTGATAATTGCGGCATAGCCCGCTTCGTCAACGCTGAACGCCTTGCCACAGTTTGGACATTTTATTTCATGCATATTTTCACCTGCTTTATTTGTTGTTGTTTGATATGATTTCGTTTATTTCCTGTTCTGTCGTCAGATATGACATTTCCCATGGACGCGTCATTACCATCTGCCCCAAACATTCATATTTTTGAAATTTAGGATGCTGATACTGGCGCATCTGATTGCACTGTTCGTATGTATGGGTGCAGACGGTTTTCAAAACATCGTATTCGCCATCGTCAAAGTCATATGGTCGACGGAACCCCAACTGAATCCCACGCACACACCATGCAGATACCATTTCAGGATGATAGCATTCGTCAGTGTTTACACGTACCCCAATATTCTTGTCATCCGATAAGGATTCAGAACATTCGGCCAATGTGTCATAACACGCAATGTTCCACAAACCACCATGTGGTGCCCAAGCAGAAAAACAATATTGGTCTTGATTACGCAGAATAAATTCAACAGCGGCATCACCATCTGTATAGAATTCATCCCCGCAATCACAGTTATGTACCGGTACAGAATACCGTCCCCAAACATACCCCAATGTCATCACTGCCAGCAACGACACAGAAATCAGCAATATTTTCGTCTTCATTGTTTTCCTGTTTTTACGTTAGTACAAAATAATAATAACATGCCCATCGGACAAAAATGGTCGTCCAACAACAATTTAACAGCCCTGACCAATGGAACACAGCGCATCATTTAACATCTGGCGATACTGGTCCACCAAGGCCGCGGGGGCAATGGGGACAATCTTGCCACGCCACTGGAACAAATACAATCCCATTTCCATAAAGCCGTCTGCCTGAAAGCGAATAGTCAAGGAACCATCTGCATTTTTATGCAGTGTTTGGGTCGGATGAAAAACATATCGCGCCGCCGCATCTGCCACGTCGGGCGATGCACGCCATTCGATATCAAACGGGCCATCTGGCGAATGATACACACCAAAAGAACGCTGGGCATAGGCGGCGATGTCAAAATTGCCTGCATCAAATGTTTCTGTCGTCGCCTTGACATCGCGAATCCGCCCCAGAATATACGAACGAACAAGCGTCGGTTCATCATCACGATATGCAATCAGATAATTATTACTTTTACCATACAAGAACCCCAGCGGACGAACCTTGTAATTCCCTGCCCCGCCATTATCATAGGCGTATTTTATAATAATCTTGGTATAGCCCAAAACAGCCATATCTATTTTTCGGACCAATACAGGATCTGTGTCGATATGGGGATGTGGGATGTGCGCCGCGGCGCGCGACAAAACCATATCATCCAAATCCAACGCACGCGATGAACGCGTGTCATTTGCAGCAAAAAAGCAATTTATTTTATATTCCAGTTTCTTTAACGGTCCACTGATGTCGTCGTTACGGACGGTGCGAATGGCGTTGGACAGGGCGACCATCTCTTCCTGTGTCAGACTTTCCAGTGGCAGTCCCTTGGGTGCCAACAAACGAAACCGTTTAACGCGTGGATTGACGGGGTCGCGTTCTTCTAAAAATGCATCAGAAAACCGCGTCTTGATAAACCCAATATCACGATTGGCCTGACGAACATCTTGATAGCCCATCAAATCGATGATGTCGCCATAGGTCATGCCACTGGGGCGGACACTTAATTCTTGTATCAGGTCCAACAGTTTGCCAAACTTCTTGTTGTCATCGCGGACAGGTTTTGCCTTGCGTTGTGGTGCCATATGCTGCCTCCGTCATGGGCACGATAGCACACACAGGAATAAAAATAAACTGTAAAAAAAACAAAACGACCGGCAAGCGGTCGTTAATTTCTGGTGGGGACACAGGGACTGTAAATCCCCATCTGCGCCACGTTGGCGCGATGGGCCCCATTCACTTCGTAAGGTTCAAACGGCGCATACGCTTGTTTTCACCAACTGACGTTCCGAACCCTTTTTGGGTTCTCGTCCGCGCCCCATACAAAAATTAAACGACCGGCAAGCGGTCGTTAATTTCTGGTGGGGACACAGGGACTCGAACCCTGGACCCAATGATTAAAAGTCATTTGCTCTACCAACTGAGCTATGTCCCCAAAACCGGACTCAGAAAGGGAGAACCATGGGCTCTATTTCTGTGGTACGCGGGCAATTTTGACACATTTCAAAATAAAAATCAAGAAAAAATACAAAAAAATTGCGTTTTATTTTTTTACTCTGGATGGGGCGACTGTGGCCGACACAGGCGACGATGATGGCGACAGATGCTGCTGAAATGTCAGGGCCGCAATGGAATCTGCGTCCAGCCAATCCAAAATACGCGACATCATTGCACTGATATACTTGGCCGAAAAATGATGGCGATGGTGGAATTTGGTTTCATTTATCAAATGTGCCATATCGCGTGCCAAGGCAGATAAAATCTGGGCCTGTTCGGTGGTAAAGACATTGGTTTGACTGTTGCGAAACAGCAATGTATCTAAATCACTGTGATAGGTATGAAACAAATCCAACAGGCGCGGTGTCAGTTTTAATCGTCGCGATACATCAGAAACACGCCACGTTAACATCCTGTTCAAATTATCGGTGGTCAATTTAGTACGAACACCCATTGATTCACGCAACACCATTATGATGTTCAGCAGCAGTCCGTTTAATTTATCTGTCATGCTGTTGACCAGTGTCTTTTTCATCTGGGTCGATACGCGATAATTCATATAATCATACAGCAAAAACACCAGCGGAATTGACAGCAATGATGCCGACACATTTATTACCAAATCCCGAATATTGGCGTTTGGTGCGTTATCAATCGCACCGGTGTATAGAATAATTCCACCTGCGATTGACATCAGATAGGGTATCGACTTTAAAAAAATAGTGCGAACATTTACAGCCATGTTCGCATTTTACAAAAAACATACGTCAATATGTACAGGAACATATGCCAATTAAATCGCATCGTCTGATACAGGGCGTATGGTCTTGGCACCGCGAACATTGGGCAAGACACCGGCCGCGCACCGATCGCGAATAAACAACAGCGCCCACAATCCAATTCCAATCAAAATCGCCCCCAGAATCAAGACACTGTATCGCCAACTGCCCAGCGAACCGCCCAACCCGATTAACAGGCATGTGAAGATATAGATTATATTATCACCAATACTGTACAGCGACAATATCACCGCGCGATATGATTGTGGTAAAAAGTCTTGGAATCGTGCATACAGCAGTACATATAACCCTGCGAACAAGACATACGACGCACCCAGCAGCCACAATCCCGCCACAGAATAAAACAGCGAAAACAGGACATACCCCAATCCGGCAACGCAAATCGATGTATATAAAATCCAATCTGGTATCTTTTTAAACCGATATGCAAAGGTCTGACCCAAAACAGTACACCCCAAAATAAAGAACTGGATTATTCCAACAAACGCCACAGGCAGACCAATTTCCAGTCCAATCGGACTGAGATAATCGTCCAGATAGCAAATATTGCTGACCAATAAAGTTAATGTCATCATCAGAAAAATACATGGGGTACGCATGCAAATCCGCGTACCGGTTTTGAACAGCGTCATAAAACGGGTCTTGCGCTGATGACCGCGTCCACTACGCGTGTGGGCACGTGGCTGAATCCGTAATAAAAAGATGACCGACACGCCTAAAATCGCAATGGATATATATGTAATCCAATCATAGCCCGCAAACATCAGCAATGATCCAAACGCAGCCAATGCGCCGCCAACCGCCACAACATTTGAACGCACGCCCAGAACCTTGGCGTACAGTTCAGAATGACGACGGGCGCGCAGTTCGTCGTAAACCATACCTTCGAATGCGACATTCCAAAACGCCGACTGGACACCCCATAAAAACATCCCCAATGCAAAACCGGCATAGGTCGGCCACATCAACCATAATATGAACGCAGTCGCCTTTAACGACTGGGCGAAAATCATGGCATACTTTTGCCCCAGTTTATTTGTTATCCATGTAACAGGTATCTGGGTCATAAAGGTTCCAACAGACAAAACAATAAACAAAGACGACAACTGCAGGTCGGACATACCATGTTCCTGCATAAAAATCGCATATACCGGTGTCAGCAACATCAGTTTATTGAAAAACGAAAACGCGTAAACGTTCGTCAAAAATCGACGCAAAGATGACTTCTTTTTCATATCCCTTACCATTTTGTGATGATTATAGTCCTTTTGCGGGTAAAAACCCAGTGATAATTTTCAATCTGCATTTATTATTGTGCAGCGACGGCGAACAAAGAAAAACGCCCACAAACACAACACAAACATTAAAATACCCAGAATTATAATACTGAAACGCCAACTGCCCAGTGTTGCCCCCAGCCCCACAATGCCACATACAATCATGTACAAGACATAGTTTATCGTAGTGTACAGCGATAAAACAACCGAACGATGACGTGGCGGTATCATATGCTGGAACCTAGAATACAGTAAAGTGTAAACACCATAGAACAGCAGGTACGCAATACCCATTAACCATAATGTTCCGACACTGTAAGTATGGCCAAAGATAACAAAGCATCCGCCGATGATGGCAATTAATAAACACAAAGTTTTGTCAGACATTTGGCCAAAGCGATATGCAAAACGCTGGCCAATGGTTGCGCACCCCAGCAAGAACAAAGGAACAACCCCGACGTATTCGGTTGGAATACCAATTTGCAGACCAATCGGACTTAAAAAATCATCCAAGAACGGTATGTTTACAATCAATAACGTCAACATCATCACAGATAGCAAACATGGAACCTTGGCACAGGTACGTATTCCAGTGTGAAATAAATCACGCAGCCCCATTGCCGACGTTGCCGACGCGGCGCATGAAGAACTATATGGAACCAACATCAGACAAACAACAGATATAACAATTGCCGCAACAGATGCCCACGTAACCCAATCATAGCCCATAAACATTAACAACGAACCAAAGGCAGACAGTGCCGTACCAATTGATTCATACGTGGACTTGCGTCCCAAGATGCGCGAATAATCTCGACGCAAGCCATATGCCGATACGGAATCATAAACCAGTCCCTCGAACGCAACGCTGCGAAAGCCGGCCTGAATACCCCACAAAAACATTCCGACCGTAAAACCGGCCGACGTTGGCATAAACAACCACAGGATAATCGCAATGGTCTTTAAAATCTGGCCGATAATCATGGCCCAACGTTGCCCCAAACGGTTTGTTAAAAATGTTATCGGCCCCTGTCCCAAGATTGTCCCCAATGCAGACACAATGAACATCGTTGACAACTGTAAATCAGACAGCCCGTTTTCCAACATAAAAATAGAATAGACAGGTGTTAACAATAAAAACTTGTTAAAAAATGCAAATCCATACAGCGAAAACAACAGCCGTTTCATATTCCGTCCTTTGGCGTACAGTATAACCGCAACGGCAAATAAAAGTACAGTAAATATTGAAAATCTGTTATTTTTGCACTATAATTGTAAGGATAGTAAGAAGGTGCAAATATGGCCAGTATGAAAGACTTTTTGACAGCATACTATAACAGACTGATATTTCGTGAAATGTCATACGAACAGTTTGTGCAGTTTTGTGGCTATATCAAAGATAAAAAAGCAACCGACAATCAAAAGATTTGGGCAGAAGAATTATTGAAAAAAGATCCTGCAACAGGTGGATTTGCAGTTCGACCCAACACAGATATTTATATCCCCAAGGAAATGCCACAGCCAGATGATCCAACCGATGAATTTTATCTGGGGGCAGACAACGATAAGGAATGGAAAAAGTTATTTAGGGCCTTTCAAACAGCATTCCAGACAATGGATGGGGCCAAAAAAGATTTTAAATATAACGATAAAGCAACCAAATTTTTAGAAACTTATTTTGGTTCACATACCAGTGGCACAACACCGGTTCAACACCTGTTTCAATATACCAAGGCGACCAGTACAGCAAAGGCAAAAATTGGGCCAACACCGGCGGGGTCAACGGCGGTAACACTGCGTGGTTTTTTAAGTAAATATAAAAACCGTCTGGAATTACAACTGAAAAATTGGGGATTGCTGACAGAAGATTTTTCGTATGACGATCTGTTAAATGGCATCGACAGCGAAAAGTATAACAAAAATCCAAAATTTAGAAAACGAATGGAAAGTGTTGCCCAAGTGATCGATGGGTACATTGCAGGCGACATCACAATGCAACAGCGTTTGGGCATTCTGAACCCCAGCGAAATCCCAGATTGCAGCGATGTTTCCAAATGGTTCGATGACAGCAATATTTCGCCCTTTCGTTTGCAGCAGTTTAAAAATGAATATGCAACATTGCTGAACACGCTGCGCAAAGAATCAAAAGTTCGTGAAGTTTTTGAACAATATGACGAAGGAAAAATATCGGGTCCATTGAACAAGGCCTTGAAAAATCAGTCTTATGATGACCCGAAGAGCGATGACTATGTTCAACCAAAGCGCGCGGACACACTGACCCTGCCGGAACAGGCGGCAAAGTGGTGGGGCGACACGTATTCAG
>JAFTNY010000012.1 GCA_017451625.1 Alphaproteobacteria bacterium | reverse complement strand
TTGGCGTTCTTGGTCAAGCAGGGATATAGTCGCGCGATTATCGATGGGGAATTGGTGGATTTGTCTGCGGTTGGGCCACTGGATAAAAATAAAAAGCATAATATTTTTGTTGTCGTTGATCGTTTGCAAATGCCGCCAGTGGATGCAGATAATGTAGAGTTTCGGTCGCGTTTGTATGCATCGTTCGAAGGGGCGTTGCGTTTGGTTGCGGGGTCTGTATTGGTACGACGTTTGGACACCAATGAAGATACGTTATATTCGCAAAATTATGCGTGTCCGGTCAGTGGCTTTACGGTGCCGAAAATTGAACCACGATTGTTTTCTTTTAATGCACCGATGGGGGCGTGTCAGAATTGCGATGGTTTGGGGGTGCAGTTGAATATGTCGCCCGATTTGGTGGTGCCAGATCCATCAAAATCTATTCTGGGTGGTGCGATTGCGCCATGGTCGCGTGGCGGAATGTTAAGTCAGTTTGAACATTTGTTGGATGCCTTGCACAAGAAGTTTAAGATTCCGTTGTCTAAACCTTGGCATACATTAACGGCCGAACAGAAAGATTTGATTTTGTACGGCAGTGGTGATGAACCGATTAAAATCAACTGGAATGGTTTTGTGTATGAAAAGCCGTACGAAGGCGTTATTCCGAATATTGAACGTCGGTGGCGGGAATCTGATTCAGAAGCAATGCGGACAGAATTGGCAAAATATCAGTCTGAAAAGCCATGTTCGGTATGTCATGGCAAACGATTGAATATTCACGCGCTGTGTGTGAAAATTCATGATGCAGATATTATGGATGTCTGCGATATGTCGGTTGATGATTCTTTGCAATGGTTTCGTGATTTGCCGAATCATTTGTCGCAAAAAGATAATGACATTGCGCGGATTGTACTGCGTGAAATTACGGACAGATTGTATTTCTTGCAAAATGTGGGATTGGGCTATTTGACGTTGTCGCGTATGGCGGGAACCCTGTCAGGGGGCGAAGCACAGCGTATTCGTCTGGCGTCGCAGATTGGCAGCGGTCTGTCGGGGGTGTTGTATGTGTTGGATGAACCGTCGATTGGATTGCATCAGGCGGACAATGACAAGTTGCTGGAAACATTGAAAATGCTGCGCGACAAGGATAATACTGTTATTGTGGTCGAACATGATGAAGATGCAATGCGGGCGGCGGATTATCTGGTTGATATTGGTCGTGGTGCAGGGGTTAATGGCGGAAATGTTATTGCCGCAGGTACACCAGCACAGGTTATAAAAAATAAAGATTCAATTACGGGACAATATTTGGCCGGAACACGTAAAATTGCGGTGCCACAGCAACGACGTGCGGGCAGTGGTAAATCGATTGTGGTGTCTGGCGCACGTGAAAATAATTTAAAAAATGTGACGGTTGAATTTCCGTTGGGTAAGTTTGTGGCCCTGACCGGTGTTTCTGGGTCGGGCAAATCGACGTTGTTGTTGGATACATTATATCCGGCGTTGATGCGTGCATTGTATAATTCAAAGATGGAGACAGGCGCGCATGATATTATTCGCGGTATGGAAAATGTTGACAAGGTTGTAGATATTGATCAGTCGCCCATTGGTCGAACGCCGCGCAGTAATCCGGCGACCTATACAGGTGTGTTCGGTGATATTCGTGATTTCTTTGCGGCATTGCCCGAGGCCAAAGCACGTGGCTATACGTCTGGGCGGTTTTCGTTTAATGTCAAAGGTGGTCGGTGCGAGGCCTGTCAGGGTGATGGCCAGATTAAGATAGAAATGAATTTCTTGGCCGATGTTTATGTGGAATGTGATTGCTGTCGTGGGTCGCGATATAACGAAGAAACGTTGGCGGTAAAGTACAAGGGCAAGTCAATCGCAGATGTGTTGAATATGACCGTTGAAGAGGCATATCGATTCTTTGTGAATGTGCCGAAAATCGCCAGAAAGTTGGAATTATTAAAGCGTGTTGGGCTGGATTATATAAAACTGGGGCAGAGTTCGCTGGATTTGTCAGGGGGCGAAGCACAGCGTATAAAACTGTCCAAGGAATTAGCGGCACGCAGTACAGGGGAAACAATTTATATTCTGGACGAGCCGACAACAGGTTTGCATTTTGAAGATATAAAAATGTTGCTGTCTGTTCTGCACGAGTTGGTCGAGCAAGGCAATACCGTTATCGTGATTGAACATAATTTAGAGGTTATCAAGACGGCGGACTGGATTATCGATTTAGGGCCAACAGGTGGGGCCGGTGGTGGACAGGTTATCGCCACAGGAACACCAGAACAGGTGGCGGATGTCCCAGAATCTAAAACAGGGCAATATTTGCAGAAGTATCTGGACAAATCGATAAAAGACAATAAAATAAATAAGAAAAAGGAGTAGATATGTTTGGCTTTGGCAAGAAAAAAGACAAGAATGTTGTAGAAAATAATTTTACGGATGCGGATGTGCGTGCCGCTGAAAAAGATTTGGGTGTTGATAAAATGCCGGCGGGGATGAAGGAAACAGCCCAGCGCATGATGTCGGGACAGTTTGATATGAACGATATGTTGGCGCAATTAAAACAAATCAAGAAAATGAGTAATTTTAGTGGCTTGTTAAAGATGGTCCCAGGGATGAGCGGGGCGGTTGCAGCCATGAAGGAAAAGATTAAAGATGGCAGTGTTGATGCACAGATTAAAATTTTAGAGGCGATGACACCTGCGGAAAGGGCGGAACCAGAAAAGATTTTTGCAAATGCCAAGGCGCGTATTGCAGAAACAGCCAAGTGTACTGTGCGTGATGTTGAACATATGATTAAACAATATACAAAGATGAAGCAGCAGATGGCCATGATTCAGCGTATGGGTGGTATGGACGCAGTAATGGCAAAAATGCAGCAGCAGGGCGGAATAAAGCCACAGGGTGTTTAGTGATGGTGTCTGTTTTGCAAAATTTGCGTACCAAGTTGGAACAGGCCTGTGATTGGACACCGGTGGCGGTGTCCTATCCCAAGCCGGAATATCGCGAGTATCGCGATGCAGGGCGTGTGTTGTTGGGGTACTGTGTGCGTGTGCGGTATAAATATCATGGAACGCAGTCGCGTTTATTTGTGCATGATTCTGAAAAATTGGGGTTGGTTAGTCAGGAACGTGCGCTGGGTAATGCAATTAAGTTTTACGAGAGGATGCAGGGTAAAATAAAAGGACGTTAATATGAAAATAAAATGGAAGAAAATTTTTGATTGGTCTATTAAGGATGTTTCGCCTGTGCTGCCTGTCAAAGATGCGTGGGGACATGTCAAGGGGTATAAGGTAATTGTTAGTTATGTTCATCATGGTGATGATGTTCATTATTTTGATTTGAATCAGGAAAGTTATTATACCCTGTACCAAGGGCCAGAAGATGCGGCAAATACAGTGCGGTCGGATTATGTTCAAAAATGGGCCAGACAGCAGAAACGTGCGGCGATGCAGCGCCTGCAGAGCGAGCAGCACAAGCAGCATTAACAAATAGAAAGAAAAATGTAATGAAAATTACAAATAAAAAGATTGCCAGCAAGAAGTCTTCGGTCGCGTGGCTGCAACGTCAGGCGGCGGATCCGTATGTCGCGCGTGCACACAAAGATGGATACCGCGCGCGTGCGGCGTACAAACTGATTGAAATGAACGAAAAGTTCAAGTTCTTGCGCAATGGTCAGGTGGTAGTGGATTTGGGGGCGGCCCCTGGGTCGTGGTCGCAGTATATTGCGCGAACATATCCGAAGTCCAAGGTCTTTGCGATGGATTTGTTGGAAATTTCGCCGATTGTTGGGGTAGAAACATATCAGGGGGATTTCACAACAGATGATGCGTTGCGGTGGCTGGAAGATAAGTTAGGCCTGCCGGCAGATGCGTATGGCGTGGGAACGGCAGATGTGGTGGTGTCTGATATGGCACCAAATACGGTTGGTCATAAAAAGACAGATCATATTCGGCAGATGGTATTGTTGGAATATGCATTTGATTTTGCAGTGCGGGCGTTAAAAGTTGGTGGAACATTTGTGTGTAAATCCTTTACCGGTGGGACAACGAATGAATTGTTGAAACAAATCAAAGAAAGATTTGAATCAGTGCATCATATGAAGCCACCTGCATCGCGTAAAGACAGTGTTGAAATGTTTATTGTTGCGATTGGATTCAAGGGCTAATAAAATCCCGCCATTTGGCGGGATTTTTTGTTATTTTAAAGCGGTGGCGGCGTTGCGGGCCAATTCGTCGACACGTTCGTTCATTTCGTTGCCGTTATGACCGCGTACCCAATGCCAATGAATCTTTTTGGTTGATGCCAGTTCATCCAGTTGCATCCACAGGTCTTGATTCTTGACGGGGTGTTTGTTGGCGGTACGCCAATTATTTTTCTTCCAATTTTTTACCCATGATTGCATACCGTTTTTTACATATTGGCTGTCTGTGTGGATTTCTAGTTCGTCGTGTTTGCGGGCCGCGGTTAATGCGCGAATTACTGCCATTAATTCCATCCGATTGTTGGTGGTGTCTTTTTCACCGCCGCTGCGTTCTGCGATGTTTTTTCCGTCAGTTGCGACAAAGCCCCAGCCGCCCGCCCCAGGGTTGCCAAGACAACTGCCGTCTGTCCAAATTTTTAGCATTTTATATGTGTCCTTTTTTGTGATATAATATCACACATGAACTATAATTCCAAAGATTTAAAAGAAATGGCGCGCGCAGTACGGGCGTGGGCGTTGCATGCCGTTCGTATGGCCGGCAGTGGGCATATCGGAATCGTGCTGGGGGCGGCAGATATAATTACCGTAATTTATGCGAATTTTTTGCGTCGTGGGCGTGATCGCTTTGTATTGTCGGCGGGACATGGCAGTGCGTTGTTGTATTCTGTGCTAAAATTGTCTGGATATGATGTTGGGGATTTAGATTCTTTTCGCAAGATTGGCGGTCTGGCGGGGCATCCTGAATATGGAACGGTTGGGGTGGATGCGACAACTGGGCCGCTGGGGCAGGGTGTCGGCAATGCGGTTGGTATGGCGTTGGCAGAAAAAATCAATAAAACCGATTCGCGTGTTTATTGTTTGTGTTCTGATGGTGATTTGATGGAAGGTGTGGCCCAAGAATCAATCGCGTTTGCAGGTCGGTATAAACTAAATAATTTGGTTTTGCTGTGGGATGATAATGGGGTCAGTATTGATGGTGTGGCCCAGACAGATGTTGATGTGCCGGCGCGTATGGCGGCGGCGGGGTGGCGCGTTGTTTGTGTTGATGGGCATGATTTTGTGCGTTTGAATCGCGCATTGGTTAATGCACAGCGTTCTGATGTGCCGGTGTTTATTCAGTGCAAGACACAAATTGGACAGGGGGCCAGCGTTGCAGGTACGAATAAGGCGCATGGTTTTGGGGTGTCTGATAAAGAGTTGATGTTGTTGGTGCAAAAGTTTATTTCACCATATGGTGATGATTTGTGGCGCAATGTTGCAATGGAACAGGTGCCGGTGTTGTCGGGGCGTGCAGATTTCTGTGTGCCGCATGTGTCAATGCCACAGGTGCCGGATAAAATTTCAACGCGCGAATTGTCTGGGATTTATTTAGATGCGTTGATAAACGCCGGCGCAAAGATTGTTGGGGGCAGTGCAGATTTAGGTGGCAGCACCAATGTAAAAGTTGCGTCGTCGCGATCCATCAAACCAGATGATTTTTCAGGTAATTATGTTGACTATGGCGTGCGTGAACATGCGATGGGTGCGATTATGAACGGTATGGCGATATCGGGGTTGCGTGTTTATGGTTCGACGTTCTTGGTGTTCAGTGATTATATGCGCCCCAGTATTCGGTTGGCGGCCTTGTCGGGATTGCCGGTGGTTTATGTGTTGACACATGACAGTGTTGCCGTTGGTGAAGATGGGCCAACACATCAGCCGGTTGAGCAGTTGCCGTCGTTGCGGATGGTGCCGAATTTAAATGTTTTTCGACCCTGCAATGGGGTAGAGGTTATGTATGCGTGGCGACGTGCGCTGACGGAAACGAACCGGCCGTCCTGTATTGTTTTGTCGCGTCAGAAATTTGCGCAGGTGTCGACCCCTATATCGGCCGAATTAGGGCGTGGGGCGTATGTGATTTTGCCGGCAGATACCGCGCGCGTACGTGCGACGATTGTTGCCACCGGCAGTGAAGTGCCATTGGCGATTGCGGTGGCGAAAAAGTTAGGTGCGGGGATTCAGGTGGTTTCTATGCCGTCTGTGGCGGATTTTCGCGCCCAGCCAACAGATTTCAAGCAACAGATTTTGCGTGGATTGGTTGTTGCGATAGAAGCCGCGGCCACCGCCCCATGGTTTGAATTTGCAGATGCGGTTGTTGGTGTTGATCGGTTTGGAATGTCGGGGGCAGGGGCGGATGTTTATTCTGCGATGGGGTTTGATGTGGACTTAATCGCCAAAGATATAAAAGATAGATTGAAGTAATGTCGGAATATGTTTTTACTTTGTCGTCGGGCGAAGAAATTCCAGTTATAATTACGACGCGTCGTGGTGTACGAAATATTACCCTGCGACCCAAGGTGCGGCCGCGGCGCGCGGTTTATATATCTAAACCATGGTTAGTGTCAGAAAGTGCGGCAATTAAGTTCTTGGTATCAAAGCAAAAGTGGGTTGAGTGCACGTTTGATAAGTGTCCGGTGCATGTGGAATTGTCGGCAGGTGATGTGATTGAATTTCTGGGGCGCAGGGTTGAATTGGTGCATGATGCGACGGCGCGTGGCAATAGATATAGCGAAGATGGAAGCCAACTAATAATTGGTGGTGATGTTCATATGTTTGAACGTCGGGTGCGCGATTTTATCAAGGCCGAATTTCTGCGTGAAGTAAAAGCGATGATACGTTCGGTCCCGCGTGAGTTTTGGCCAAAACGTATTGCACTGCGTGATACCACCAGTCGATGGGGCAGTTGTTCGTCAACAGGGACGATGTCTTTTTCATGGCGGTTGGCGTTTGCGCCAACGGATGTTATGCGGTATGTTGTTATGCATGAATTGGCGCATGTGCGACATATGAATCATTCGCCAGAATTTTGGGCGACGGTTGGTGAACTGTATGGTTTTGGTGTGGAACGTGCCAAGCGTTGGTTGGTGCAACATGGTGGTGAATTGCACCGGTATTTTTGATGTTGAATTTGTGTAATAGTCGGGGTATAATCTGCTTTGTCAGTGAGGATTTCACTGATGGGGTGTGAAGACCCCGATGCCAGCGTCGGAATTCAATCGTGTGGCGCATTTAATGCGTCTTTTTTATGATGTTAGGAATGGCGACGTAAAAAAACTCCTGATTGCCCACACAGTCAGGAGGGCTTGCGGAATATAAAATACGCAGCACAATTCTGGTAATTGTCTTCAACCTCCTGACCGCCTTGAATATTTTGTTTTGGCGGTTTTTATATGGGCGCATTGGTATTGCAAATGGATATAGAAAGGGTCCTTTCTTTCGATTATAAATATGCATGCGGTGCGCCCGCCTTTGATTTTGCTTGAAAAAAAATAAAAAAGCCGTAAGATTGGCGTGATATGAGTAGCAAATATTTAATTTTGGTTGTTTTGCATCACGCCCACGCGGGCGAATATTAGCATATTGTATTTTTTGTGATATAATTGACATTGATAGTGTCGACGGTTTTTCGTATTAAAACAATAGGAATTGAAAATGGATCTGAAACCAACCAAACCCCTGTCTGGGTTTATAGAATTAACACCAACGCAACAGCGTTGTTTTGATGAATGTGCGCGTCGTATGCAGGATGCTCTGCGTGGGGCGGGATTCGCGCATCTGGATTTGCCGGCGATTGAACGTGCCGAGGTTCTGACCGATAAAGATAATTGGGATGAAATCGAAACACAGATGTTTTTGTTCCAAAAGGGCGATACCAAAATGGGGCTGCGATATGATGGTACGGTTGGGTTGTCGCGATATGTTGCGGGGAATATAAATAGTCTGGTTTTTCCATTTCGTGCGTATCAGTTTGCGCGAAACTATCGCGGGGAACGGCCACAGCGTGGGCGGTATCGCGAATTTTATCAGATGGATTTAGATATTATGGGGATAAATTCGCTGTCGACGAATTATGATGCTGAAATCGTAGCGACGTTGTCGCGTGTTTATGAATCTGTGGCAGAGTTTATCGGGCCAACGATTGTGCGTGTGGGAAATCGTAAGTTCTGGAATGCGATGTTTGACTATCTGGAATTGGATGAAGTACAGCGTCGCAGTGCGTTTGTCTTGATAGATAAAAAAGACAAGTTAAAGGATTTTGAAGAGGGCTTAATTGCCGAGATTGGCGAGAGCGCCGCGCGTGAAATCAATAAAGTATTTACCGATGGTTATCGTTCGTTTGTTGGAAAGAGTTATAACCTTGATTCTGCGATTGTAGAGTTGGATAACTTTATGAATTTGCTGGGGGCGATGGGAATCAAAAACGCCAAAATTGATTTGGGGATTATGCGTGGACATGCGTACTATACCGGTGTGGTGTTCGAATTCTTTTTAGAGAATTGGCCAGAGTTGGGTGCAATCGGTGGTGGTGGCAGATATGAAGATTTGGCATCTAAATTTTCCAAGACAAAAATCATTGGTGTTGGGGCTGCGGTTGGTTTTTCGCGGTTGATGGTTGCGCTGATGGATGATAATCGTATAGATTTGACACAATTTGAATCGCCTGTTGATGTGGCGGTGCTGTGTATGGGGGCGGATCAGGTTGTGTATTCGATGTCTGTGTTGGGTGCGTTGCGTGATGCGAAGATTGCGTCTGTGGCGTATCTGGATGCGGATAAAAAGTTCAAAAATCAGATTGAGTACGCCGACAAAATTAACGCCAAGTTCAGTATGATAATTGGCGAAAATGAAGTAAAAAATCAAGTTGTTGCGGTCAAGAATATGCGGACTGGTGAACAGGTTGATATGATGGTTTTGGATGCCATAAAAATGGTGCGGGGTGAATAATTATGATTATAGAGCAGAAGTTAAGAGATATTCAAACGCGGGCGACAGAAATTGAAGCGCAGATGAATTCTGGCGATGTGTCGGGTGATGAGCTGACGCGATTGTCAAAAGAGTATTCGCGACTGAATGAAATTTTGCCGCTGATAAATGAATATTTTCAGACAGTGGCGGGGATTGCGGATGCGCGTGAAATGCAAAATGATGCCGAATTGCGCGAAATTGCAAATGAACAACTGCATGAACTGAATCATGCGTTGCCGGAAATTGAAAAGAAGTTGCAGATTGCGCTGTTGCCGCGCGACGAAGCTGATGATAACAGTGTTATTATGGAAATCCGCGCAGGTGTTGGTGGTGAAGAGTCTGCACTGTTTGCGGGGGATTTGTTTAATCAGTATAAATCGTATGCGCTGCGTCAAGGGTGGAAGGTTGAAGTTATCGAAGAAAATGCAACATCTTTGCGTGGGTACAAAGAAATTGTGTTCAAAATTGATGGTGCGGGCGCGTATGGGCGCATGAAGTTTGAATCAGGTATTCATCGTGTGCAACGTGTCCCAGAAACCGAAGCCGGTGGCCGTATTCATACCAGTGCGGCATCTGTGGCGGTTATGCCAGAAGCCAAGGATATTGACGTTGTAATCGAAGATAAAGATATTCGTATTGATATCTTTCGTGCGTCGGGCGCAGGTGGCCAGCACGTTAATAAAACAGACAGTGCGATTCGTATTACACACTTTCCAACGGGTATTGTGGTGACGTGCCAGAATGAACGCAGTCAGTTGCAGAACAAGACCGCGGCGATGGCGGTTCTGCGTTCTAAACTGTATGAAAAACAGCGTATGGAACAAGAAAATGCCAGTAATGCGTCGCGTAAATCTATGGTTGGTTCGGGTGATCGCAGTGAAAAAATACGTACCTATAATTTCCCAGAACAGCGTGTGACCGATCATCGTATCAAATTGACCCTGTATAAACTGGATGATATTTTGGCCGGTGGTACAGGGCTGGACGAGATGATTGATGCGCTAATTGCGGCGGATCAGTTGGAACAACTGGCAAATATGGAATAGGTTCTATGCGTCGTCGTGCAACAATCAAGGCGGTTTATACAATGTGCGAAAAGGCGTTGGGTGGCAAGCAGTTTGGGGAATATACGCCATATGACAGGCGTTTAAGATTCCAGCGCAGTACATTGAAAAATTGTTGGGAATTGTATGATCAATATGCGTTGCATCAGTCTGATGTTGCAGATTGGATTAAGGAGTTTGATCAGCAGGGTGATGGGGACAAAATTGTTGCTGATACGTGGCGATGGGTTTT
>JAFTNY010000011.1 GCA_017451625.1 Alphaproteobacteria bacterium | reverse complement strand
CATCAATAATCGGACAAATGCCCGCCGCCACATTAACATCGGTCAAACACGCCGAATTTGTTGATGTCGAACACCCATCTTCCAAACAGACCTGAATTTGTGCCAAACACGTCTGACGACGATATTTATCTGCAAACTTCGCTGCATCAACCAAAATCGCTTCGGCTTCGGCTTCCCAGTCTTGCAGAACATAATCTTTGACCGCCATACACTGATCCAAAACATTTTCACACGCATTTGCACGCCGGCCCAACAAATCCGCATCTAAACAATTTTCAAAATTAGAACCGCATCCACCCTTGTCTGCGATACACGCCCGATATGCCAACAAGCATTCACCACGATTATATCTGTTTGTCGTATCTAACATTGCCAAACGCGCTTGACGCACTGCGGCCTCGGCCGTACGCTTATTCGCCTGCGCATTCTTTTTCTGTTCACCTAAATACGAATTAAACGCCTTGCAGTCGGACACAATCTGACGCGAATACAGCATTTCTTCCATATCCGCTTTGTCGCCACACGCCTCTAACTCTGCTGCACAATATTCCGCCGCCATACCATACAGCCCATCACCAATATCATCATCTGCATCCAGCGCATCAGAATCATCCGAACCACTGTTCAACCATTCTGTAAAACTTAAACCTGATGCACGCGAACTCTTTTTTGCTGCCTCGCTTTCGCCAAAGACCAAACGCGCCTTGGCACCCAACTGTTCGCGTTCCACCCCTTCGGTGTATAACTTATCGGCTTCGTCCTGAATTTTTTGAATTTCTTGAATCAACGTCTTTGACTGATTAATATTCGCCGAACACGCACAACGATACCCTTCGGATTCATCCAGCAAACAAAATTCATCCATACATGCGCGATACGCTTCGCGACAATTCTGATTTGGTGCAGGCGACGAACCATCTGTCGTATCATCTGCACTTGTATCATCATCCCCAGAATCTGGCACCTTGTCCCCCGTTGACGGTTGTGTCGACACCTCCGCCTTTGGCGCACTGGTAATCGTTTGCGCCATATTAGGCCCACGCACACCAACCATTGAAATACGTTGCACACCAACACGCGCATCTTCGCCACGCATCGCCGCGAACGAAACACTTGGCATCAAAACCGACAACAAAACCAGAAGACTTATTTTCATCAGATTCCACCCTACATAATTTGTACATATTTTATCAAATGTTCGTTCCACGTGCAAGCAGATAAAAAAGTCTTGCATTTTCATACCATACCCACTATCATAATGGCCAGAATTTTTAGAAAAATCCAAGGAATAATTTTATGGCAAAAGATGACGTTATCGTTTTTAGTGGCACCGTAGAAGACAAATTACCAAACACGATGTTTCGTGTAAAATTGGAAAACGGTCATGAAATTTTGGCAACTGTATGTGGCAAAATGCGCAAGGCGCGTATCTGGGTAAACGTTGGCGAACGCGTCCGCGTTGAAATGACCCCATACGATCTGGACAAGGGACGCATCACATTCGTTGAACGCAATCGTCCCACCACAGATGGCAATGCCAACTAAAACAAAACCCGCCGATTGGCGGGATTTTTTATAACCCTTGGAACCGTCATTTTTCTTGTTTAAATATTGTTTTTTTGATAAAATCATATCAATTATACACAGGAATGAAAAAAGTTGCGTTTTTTGTTATGGCACTAATGTGCGGTGTTGGCATGACCAACGCCGCTGAACGCAGTGCAAAATCCATAACACGCACCACAACTGCGCAAAACACAGTCGAACGCACCACATCCCAAAAAACATCCAGCGAAAAAACCAATCGCAACACCGCGGCCGGCATCACCGCCCGCACCACCACAACACAACGCAACGCGGCGCGCACCGCCACCACTGCACGTGCAGCACACAGCGCAACCGTCGCCCGCGCCACCACAAACACCGTTGCCCGCAGTGCCACCCCCACCACATCACGCGCCCGCAACGCAACAAATCCATCCATTGTACGCAGTGCCACGCGCCCTGCCCGCGCAACAGTATCGTTAAACGTTGCACAATCCAATACTTTTGGCACCGGCTATAACACATGTCGCGATGCATACTTTACATGTATGGATCAATTCTGCGGCACCGCCAACGATACATATCGCCGTTGTATCTGTTCGACCAAACTGTCTGAAATTAAATCGCGCGAACGCGCCCTATCTCAGGCATCTGACCAATTACAAGATTTCAAAAATTTGAATCTGGCCGTCATCGATAAAACCGCAGCCGAGGTCAAAGCCATGACATCTGCCAGTGCCGGCGAATTCACCCAATCAATCAGCAGGGACAAATCCAACAGTGCCACCCAACTGGCCGGCATCAGCGAAGTTTTATCCAAAACAAAAAACAAATCCCTGTCAACCCAAGGCACAGTTGACATCGCCGGCGACATCAACGCCATCTGGGCCACCACTGACTTAACCGGTGGCGCAAACATCGCAAACCTGACCGGCGAAGCATTGTATAACGCCGTTCACGCCCAATGCGCATCAATGGTTGTCGACAAATGCCCCAGCACAGAAATCCAGACAATGGTTGTTTCTGCATATGGCATGTACATTGAAAACGACTGTTCATTATTGATTAACGCACTGGACAAGAAACTGACTGCCGCCAACGGCACCATCCGCGACGCAGAACGCGAATTGGGACTGGCCCGACTTGAAAATTACAACGCCCATAATTCCAGTGCAATCAACGAATGCATCGCACAGGTTCGCCAAGATATTACTGCAAACACCGCATGCGGCGCCGACTATGTACACTGTTTGGATGTCACCGGTCGATATTTAAATCACGACACAGGCGCCCCGATTTACAGCCCGCAATTTTACCAACTGGAAACCCAAATATCTTTGTCTGGCGACATCCTGACAAATCAAACCAATCGCCTGTTGGTGGCAGAATTAAACAAAAAACGCATATTCGCAGAACGCGGTCTGGACACCTGTCGCGACTTGGCCGATGAAGTATGGGACGAATTCATGCGTCAAGCCATAACCGAAATATACCAAGGTCAACAGGAACGCGTACGTCTGGTAAAAAACGAATGTCTGGACGTTGTTAACGCATGCTATGACGAACAAAGCCAATCATTAAAAGATTTTAGCAATATTGACGATCAATTACTGTTGGGATCGCGCCTTGAACTGTCCGAACAAATGTGCCAAGAAAAGTTAGAGGCCTGCAGCAACCTGTACGGTGGTGGCACACATGGTATGGGCGAACTGTTGACCGCGATGCACGAAATCACCAATCAAAAAATCGCACAACAATGTCTGACCACATTGCAGAACTATGCCAAAGAACTGTGTGCCGTCCCCAGCAACGACACCCTGCACGCATACCCATTTGCGTGTCGTGTCTATGCCCCTGGCGATCAACAGTATTCAATTATTAACAACGGTGCATGCAACGCCAAAACAAACAACAGTTCAAACAACACTGGTTCACCTGTTACAATCCCACCAACCCGCGGCGACGGTGGCGGTGAAGAGGGTGATGGCGACGACACCCCTCCATCAGGCAGCACCACAGGTGGCTATGTATGTCCAACATTGAAAAAGTACACCAGTTGCAAAGCAGGATATTACATGATGCTGAACGGTCGCTGGAACGATGAACCAACGGTCGGCAATTCATGCCAACCATGCAACAGCAACTGCACATGTGCCGGCGGCACTGCAAAACCGGTCTGCGAAGACACCAGCGAACCAATCGTCGACACCGAATGTGGCGACGACTATGTGGGCAGCTTGTATCACAAAATGGTACGCTATGCCCTGCAGGCGTGTGTACGTCCATCTGAAACATCTAATTTACTGCCATCAACCGTCCAACAAGACGTAAACATCGCAATGGATCAAATCCGCACAGATATGGCACGAATCCTGTCCGCAGAATGCGATCGTCTGGGTGGGCTGTGGATCGATACCGTATGGCAAGACACAAAAACCGATTGCGACATGCTGCCCACAGCAGAACAAGAAGCATGTCTGGCCGACATCGAAAATGGTGTATTATTCCCAGAAAAAACACCCGACGGTTATCACGACATCACAGGCAACACACTATACAAAAGATTCTATGACGAAACATCCGCAAACACCAAATGGGGCTATTGTGCAACCGATGACACCATCGTGGTATCAACATCCACTGGCACCACAGGAACCAGCTCTGGTTCTGGCAATGGTTCTGGCAGTGGCGGCCCTAACAGCAGTGGCGATAATACACCAAATTTAAACTGCACCGCCGGCGACAGCGTTACCGTCACACTTTCCAACACAACCGGCGTTGATTGTTGCCCAGATGGCGCAGTATCGCCCGAAACACAAACCATCACCGCAATTTGTGGCGAATACCCAACATGGCCATCGGGCGTTGCGCGCGCCACATGCTCAACAAATGAAAATTGCAAGCTGATATATTATACGTCGGTGGCGAACTACCCCTCATCCGGAATATACTATGGCGCCAGTGGCACCAGTCCATCAATGTGCACAGGCCCAATGACAATATATTCAATTTGGTCCGATGACACGGCAACCGAATAATATATTACTGGCAGAAAGAATAAAAATTTGATAAAATAAACAACAAGAGAAGAAGAAGAACACACATGAAAAAAATATTTTTATTTTCTGTATTATCTGTTTTCGGAATTGGCTCTGCATTTGCTGCAACCACGCCTTGGTGGCTGCAACCGACTGTTTGTCGTATTAACCCAACAAACTGTTATAAAAATATGACAGCGGGCTATTTCATTGAAATCGGCAATTCTGAATCATGGGATAAAACCAGTAATTGCTGGGGACTAAAACTAATCTGTCCAGACGCATTAACCGCCGGCGGCAATGACGCTGTCCCAATGGAACGCGCCACCATCGCCAAGGGCACTGGCATTAAACCAGACTTTGACATCAATGAATTGGGCGCAACTGGCGACTGCTTTGGCGCACGCAAAACCGCCGAAGGGGGTGCAATCGCATCTGTTAACGGTAAATACGTAAACGTATGGTGCGCCGGCATATTAAATAATCCCGATGAAATTTTGGAAAACGGTGAAATTTCCTACGGCACACAGCCAACATGCAGCGAACTGGCCGCATCTGGCTATGCCGCGGTTGAAAATGGCCGTTGCTATGGCAAATATTACGACATTTCAAAGTACTTTATTGAATGCGGTTCGGCACTGTTGCCAACACGCATTGTTGTATTAAATGGCGCCGATTATAACGCCCCAATGGGCAACGCCCCAACAACAATGGCCGCGGCCGAGGCAATATTCGACAGTATGTATTCAACGTCGCAGACCCAAAAGGCAAAATATTTCGAAGAATAATTTCCCCGCCATCTTGGCGGGATTTTTTATCTCTAAAAACCAATACAAAATTTTTTGTTGTGATTT
>JAFTNY010000010.1 GCA_017451625.1 Alphaproteobacteria bacterium | reverse complement strand
GCGTCCATAGCGACGGTAGTGTTTGGCACCTCGCTGTCGACTCATCGCATCCTGGGGCTGGAGCAGGTCCCAATGGTATGGCTGTTCGCCATTTACAGAGGTACGTGAGTTGGGTTAATAACGTCGTGAGACAGTTAGGTCCCTATCTACTGTGGGCGTTGGATATTTGAGTGAACTTGACCTTAGTACGAGAGGACCGGGTCGAACGAACCTCTGTTGTACCTGTTGTCGCGCCAGCGGCACCGCAGGGTAGCTATGTTCGGAACAGATAACCGCTGAAAGCATCTAAGCGGGAAGCTGGTCACAAGATAAGATATCCCCATGAGTTCAGTTCTAGACTAGGACATTGATAGGCTGTGTGTGTAAGTCCGGTGACGGATTTAGCTTAACAGTACTAATCGAACCATTGACTTTTTATCTTATCGTCTTGACTTTTATCAGTCTTGACGGTATGCTTGAAGAGAACGTTAAGTATGATTCAATATTGAATTATGATGTTCGCTGGATTTATTCTGGTGATTATTGAGCGGGAGCCACCCTCTGTTCCATCCCGAACCAGACAGGGAAACCCCGTATCGCCGATGGTACTTTTGCTTAAGCAACGGAAGAGTAGGTCGTCGCCAGAATAAATCCAGTTATCGATATAAAAACCGAATTTCACCGCCCACTGGGCGGTTTTTTTGTTAATAATTTAAGATTGCTTTGCTTTATTCTGGCAACAATAATATATTATTTATTCACATTTAACCCAATGGATATATTCGGTAGTTGAATCAGCAGAGTACTCACGATGTTTATCTGCCTTAAAACGATTATACTTTTGTTCAAAGTACCCATATTTCCCTTTGTTGCTCATAATATAGCGTATTTCATCAAAAGAAATTAAGCCCTCGTTATTATATGATAAGAAAATATATTTAGCGTTTGCATTCCTGATAATATCTGCAAAAGCATGCACTGCACTTTGTTTTCGACAATATTCTGATTTTTGATTTTTATAATCTCGCAGACCTGTTTTTCCGATTAAGACGGGACTATCGTATTTTGCAATCGTTTCTAACAAGTGATAATTGCTTGCGTATTGTCTTTCGTTATAGGGTGGATCCAGATATAAGATATCGGCTTTTATTTCACGAATAAGTTTGTTTGCATCTTGATTAAACACTAGCTGTGGCTTATGACTTATAATAGTTTCTGCTGGCGCAACATAAAAATCTTTTTGGGCAGACTTTTTTAGTTTTTTTAAAAAAGCGGCATATACAGAAGCGGTATTTGCATGCTTGTCAATGCTTTCCAGCAAACTAGTTAACAAAAAGAAGTATTCATTATCGCTAATAGAATTATTACTATGCAGTTCCTCGATCAATAACCTGATGCTATCACATTTGATGGCGTTAGAATCCGAGAAATACAAGCGGTTGCTCCCACTCCCAAATGCATAATTATTAAAAATAAAACCTTTTTTTGGTGTCGCGTTATTAAGAATATCAAAAATCTTCCCTGCAGGAAAATTAGAAAAAGCTAAATTCTGTGAATTTCCTATGTAATGTCGATTTAACACATAGGAATAATACTGTAGGTCATTTGATACAATAGAATAACCAAGTTTTTTAAAATGTCTGCCAACAATACCTGTTCCTGCAAATAGATCACAAAATATCTCGTTAGTAGTACCTGCAACCTCAAATATAGAATTTTGTATAAAACTTAATAGAGATAACTTACTTCCTATATAGTTCATTTGTTTAATCTCCGAAAAGTTTTTTTGCCATATATTGTGCGGTTTCTTCAGAAATTTTTTTTATTGATTCTTTTCGATATGCAACAGGATCGTATTGATAGCAACCGACACAACCCAATTTTTTTGTATAAATCTCATCGCCTTTATAGAAGGAGTACGGATTGCCTGCAATATTTTTTGCATCCCAACGTTTGTTTGTTTCTCGGCAGCGCTTGCAAATTTGACGTTTTACATCATTTGCTGCTTTGCAAAGAGGTTGAAAATCTTGAAGTCGTTGGGTTTTGAGATTGGATACTCTATCGTTATCTTTTCTCCCATCTTTATGATCGACTTCGATCTTTGTATTTTCAGATTTACCATTTATTCCCAGCATTACGCAGTTTTTATCTTTGTAGTAATCTTTTATATCTTTTCGTATAGATTGATTAAAACTCTTGTTTTTATTAAAACCATTGAGACGAATTCTATCTATAGATGGTCCTGGTGTTAGAGTTTTATCTGTTTCGACTATATATTTTTTTGCCAAGGCAGAAGATGCGCGACACCAATCGCCCCCATTTGTAAATTTAAGCCTCGAGTATTTTCCAATAAATTGACTGACATTTACCCATGGTGTTACACCATTTTCATCAACGCCAGCTAAAGAGATAAACAATTCGCCCTTTGTCATTAAACACCTATTTATATTTTTTCATGGCATGATTATCATGATATCAATTTGAGTTCAAGAGTTTTTTGCTATCAAAATTAGAGCGATGAAAACAAGCCCAAAATCTATTTTTGATAAGAGATACAAGAAACTGGTTAGCGAATTGGTGTCTATTCGCAAAGAAAAAAATATATCTCAACGAGAATTGGCAAATATGGCAAATGTATCTCATTGTTATATTGGGAGAACGGAAATTTGTGAAAGACGATTGGATTTAATCGAATTTATAGATCTGTGCAAAGTGCTAGGGCTGTCAAAAAAAGAAATGTTGGATTTGATTCAGAAAATACTTTAACTCCCCCCCACCCACACACACCGCCCATTGGGCGGTTTTTTATTGCTAATTGGGGAAAGGACGGTATAATGATCACAAACACAACGTCAGAATATTAAAATGGCAAATTACACAAACCAAGACATTATAAAAATTATAGCCCAGAACATGTTTCGGCATCAAAACTTTTGGATTTTTCAAAATTTCCGTCATCGCCTGCATGTTTTGTGGCTGATGTTAATGCCTGTGTCGTGCAATGATGAGAAACTACGTTCCAGATATAACACAGCCAAGTATAATTTTTGGTCGGCCTGTGGTGATAAAATGGACTATGATTATTTTATTGGCATCCGTCATCGTCTGGCCGAATGTAAAACAAAATAATGCGCAATAAAACGAATATACCAACCAAGGGAACTGCTGTGTCTGTAAAATCTGAAATAAAAGTTGCTGCCGATGGAACCAAGACTGGTCGCAATATGAAATATGCCCCAGATGGCGAATTTACCACCCAACAAATGAGTATTCATGAAACACTAAATCAGTTGGGCGATTGTGTATCTATTGCCAAAACATTATGTAATTGTCTAAATCAATTACCTGAAAATATTCGGGCGGATATTAAGTATGCACTTGCGCTGCTGGCCGAGGCAGAATCATATATCCCATACATAGAAAAGAAAACAAAAATTGCATTATCGCATGTTCCAACCGAAATCCAAGGTCAGGAATATTTATAAATTATGCTCCGCCCATCGGGCGGGTTTATAAAAAAATTGACAATATTTCATAAAAAGTATACAATATTTGTGCAAAAAGTATACAATAAGGAATAAAAATGCGACAGAATATACGCAAGACCAAAGAAATACGACAATTTTTATTGCAAAATATATATAATAAAAACTTGGTTGCCGAAACAGTAGCGCGCTTTGGCGTTACTCGTGCTGCGGTATACCGTCATCTGAAGTACTTGACCGAACAAAATGTTATTCAACATGATAATATGGTCAAGGGCAGAACATATCGTCTTGTCACAACAGAATACAAGCTTTCATATAATATAGCCGATAATTTATCTGAATCAAACGTATTCACAAGGGATATTGCTCCGCATTTACCAAACAATGAGAATTTAAGACGCGTTTGGGAGTATGGTTTTACGGAAATGTTTAATAATGCAATAGATCATTCCAGTGGAAGCAAGATAACTGTAGTTTTATGGAAAAACATATTAAACACCATGATACTTATAGATGATGATGGTGTTGGTATTTTTCGCAATATTAAAGAAAAGTTTAATTTGGTGAACGAACGCGAAGCATTGTTAGAATTGTCCAAGGGCAAGTTGACAACTGATGCAGCAAAACACAGCGGCGAAGGTATTTTCTTTACATCACGCGTTTTTGATAAATTCTTTATATTGTCCTATGGAATTATGTTTTCGCACAATGATAATGCGAAAATGTATCAAGATATGTTCATAGAACAAGATCCAACAGATTTAAAAGGCACGTCTGTTTTTATGTGTCTATCAAATACCAGTGATCGTAGTTTGAAAGATGTGTTTGATTCTTTTTCTGGTGATAATTATGGTTTTGACAAGACTATGATACCGATTGAATTGGCGCGCTATGGTGATGACAATTTAATATCTCGTTCACAAGCCAAAAGAGTTATGGCACGTATTGAGTTGTTTAAAAGCGTTGCGCTGGATTTTACTAATGTTCCTTATATTGGTCAGGCCTTTGCAGATGAAATATTTCGTGTGTTTGCTACTGCGCATCCAGATATAGAAATTTTGGTCCTTAATGCAAACGAAGAGGTTTCCAAGATGATTTCGCGCGCAAAAAATGTTAGGTTATAGACTGTTTATGCATACGTTCCTATAACACTGTGGCGAATGTCGTGGTACAATATCATCACACCCAGAGGAGAGAACCCACACGTCCCATTGCGGGACGTGTTTTTCTTGGGTTTTTGGCAAAATATGCTATAATCAAATTATGAAGAAATTTAATCGCAGTGTTCATAATTCCATGGGTGCAATGCCACCACAAATTCGTGCCATGATTGGTGGGCGCGATGTTGCCGCGGCGACCAATGAATTTAACGCCGCTATAACCAAAATCGCATCAGACTTTCACCGGCAACTGGCCACCGATATGTCGCCTGAACAAATAGAACTAACATCGCCCCAGATTTTCGGACACGATGTTAGTTTGGAATATGTTGCGTCTGGATCTGTTGGTTCTGTATATAAAATGCAAATTGGCGATGCGGTGTTTGCACTGAAAATCAATCGTAATTCATCGCATGGCGAATTGGGGGTAATGCCAATACAAAAACGTGCGCGTGCATTGGTAAATCCGATGCATATTGGCGCGGTATTTGAATATGGTGGTCGCAAATATTCATGGGTGCTGTCAGATTTTATTGATGACAATCGTGCCGATGGTTTTGAATCTGCAATGGAAAAAATGTATTACCTGTATTTGACCAAGGGACTAAATATCACCGATGCGCATGCAAATAACTTCAAGGACGGAAAACTGATCGATTTGCCATCGTTGGGAACGCGCGACGGAAAAATGGACGATATAAAGCAGTTGTCGCGTGTCGATGTTGATATGGTCAAGAAATTAGTACGATACATTAAAACAGATGATATGACAAACTTTGAACGTTTGGTACTGCGGGCTGCCACGTCTGCGCCAAATGTTTTAAAGTATATGTTCTTTGCGATGAAGTTCGGTCGCCCACCAATATTTGGCACCGACAAGATGAATGCGTTTTCTGTAAAATTAAGAAGGTTTGAAGATGTTGTAAATCGTGCATATCGTCAGTCGCGACCGGCAAACGTGGTGGATGCCCACACGCACTGAATCCATACCGCCATACGGCGGTTTTTTATTGCAATATGCGTATGATGAACTATTATGATATTCAAGAAAACCAAAGGGGAACAGAATTGAATAAAAAACCGCAAATCATACAAAGACATTTCAGCGACCGCGGCCAAGTCACATTGGTTCGGTGGCCTGATCAGACCGATCAATACAGTGTTCATGTTGTAGAATATCACAATTATGGTGAATCGAAAAAGGTGCGCGGTAAAATGGATGTGCAAACTGCGTGCGACTTTTACCCGACGGCCGTTCACTATATTGACGGTGCTGTGGCATGGTCCGAACCGCGCCGTAATTGTTGCTTTGCCCAGAAACAGAAATGTTCGCCAAAAAATTGTCCCCAGTGTTTGGGTGGTGCGGCGTTTTGGGAAATCTTTGGCGCGAATTGCATCTATCGCACACGATAAATCAGATTAAGACCCCCAGTGTGTGTTTGGCAACCTCGCCAATAATAAAAGATACAATCGACACACCGGCACAAATAATCAGCATTTCAATCGCGTGTCGCCAGAACGGTCGCCCATGCCTGCGACAAATGCAAAAATTACATCCGAATATAATTATGACCGCCATTGCAAATGACATAATCAGTGCCGCATAGGTGTCGGACATAATTATAAACGGCAAAATCAATGCTGCGCATGTCCCAAGGTATGCCGCCCCTGTTATTGTTCCTGCGCGCAGTGCATGTGGATTTCCGTTTGTCTTTTCTGCTAAATAGTTTGATGCCGCCATCGACAGGCCGGCCGCCACCGATGCGATTATTGCCGTCAAGACAATCAACTGTCGTTCCGCCAACGCAAACGTTAATCCGCCAATCATTCCGGTCAGCGAAACCAACGCATCATGCATTCCTAAAACAACGGCGGCCGCCGCCGAATATTTTCGTGTCATAATGTTGCCCAGCATATCATATATTTGCATCTGTGTGCCACAGGAATAATGCCCTTTATTTTTGTTGCGTAGGTTGTGTGAAATATTCTATGCTGTCCCGCGGAAAGGAATAAAAATGACACCAGAATTTGAATCACGATTATTGGCGATGCGTCCATCGTCGCCGCGTATGGGTGCGCTGGCATGTGCCACCGATGTGCATGCGCTGCGTTCTTTGATTGCTGCGCATAAAATGGGATTTGTTAATGCGATTCTTTGTGGCGACATGGCGGAAATATCATCTGTCGCAGATAAAAATGCGCTGGACATATCTGCGTTTGAAATTGTGCATTGCCCAGATGAATTATCTGCGGCGGCCGCGGCTGTATCATTGGTGCGCGATGGTCGTGCTGATATTTTAATGAAGGGACAAATTCACACCGCAGATATTTTGCGTGCGGTATTAAATCGCGAAACAGGTATTCGTGGTGATGGTATCTTGTCGCACGTATCTGTGCTGTATTCGCCGACACGTAATCGCCAAATATTTTTGACAGACATCGCAATGGTTATGTACCCCAGTTTGGAACAAAAGGTTGATTTGATAAAAAACGCAGTCTCTTTTGCACATCATATGGGTGTTGATATGCCACGTGTTGCGCCCCTGTGTGCGGTTGAAACATTAAATCCGAAAATGCCTGCGACGGTTGATGCGGCGACGTTGCACGAAATGAATTTGCGCGGTGAAATAACAGATTGCATTATATCAGGTCCGATTGCGTTTGATATTGCAGTGTCCCCCGCGGCGGCCAAATCCAAGTGTTATGACGGGCCAATCTGTGGCGATGCAGATATTTTACTGTTTCATAATATCGAAGCCGGCAATAACACGATCAAGGCAATGGTTCAGTTTGGCGACTGGATTTTCGGCGGTGTAATTCTGGGGGCGCGTGCGCCGATTGTTGTAAATTCACGCTCTGATTCAGAACTGTCAAAACTGTTTTCAATATGTTGTGCATGTACAATGTAAAAAAATCGGCAAATATGCCGATTTTTTTCTTGCAATTATGCGAACCATGCCCCACAATCTTTTGGCATTTTTAAATAAAAACGACAAGGAGAAACCATGAGCAATAAATGGGTCTATACCTTTGGTAATGGCGCCGCCGAAGGTCAGGCAGATATGCGAAATCTGCTGGGTGGCAAAGGTGCAAATTTGGCTGAAATGAACTTGGTTGGGTTGCCTGTTCCTGCGGGCTTTACTGTTACAACCGATGTTTGTAAATATTACTATGACAACAATCAAACATATCCGTCTGACTTGATGGATCAGGTGCGTTCTGGTATCGCGCATGTTGAATCCATTATGGGCAAAAAATTTGCAGACTTGGAAAATCCATTGTTGGTATCTGTGCGTTCTGGTGCGCGTGTATCAATGCCTGGGATGATGGACACAGTTTTGAATTTGGGTTTGAACGACGATACGGTTCAGGCCTTGGCCAAGATTTCTGGCAATGAACGTTTTGCATATGATTCATATCGTCGCTTTATCATGATGTTCAGCGAAGTTGTTATGGGTGCAGACATTGATTTGTTTGAACACACGCTGGAACGTATGAAGGAAGACAAGGGCTATAAACTGGACACAGAATTGACCGCAGATGATTTAAAGGACTTGGTTGAAAAGTTCAAAGAAATCGGTGTCAAGATTGGTAAAGTATTCCCACAGGACCCTTGGAAACAGTTGGAAATGGGGATTGGTGCGGTATTCGGCTCGTGGATGAGCAAAAAGGCCATCACATATCGTAAATTGAATAACATCCCTGCTGATTGGGGTACCGCTGTTAACGTTCAGGCGATGGTATTTGGTAATTCTGGCGAAGACAGTGCGACCGGTGTATGTTTCAGTCGTGACCCAGCCACAGGTGAAAATAAATACTATGGTGAATATTTGATTAACGCACAGGGCGAAGACGTTGTTGCGGGTATTCGCACCCCACAGCCAATGAGCAAGGATGATTCCGGTCGTCTGTCGTTGGAAGAAGCAATGCCAGCGGTTTATCAGGAACTGTGCGATGTTCGTGAAAAACTGGAACAGCATTACAAAGACATGCAGGACATGGAATTTACCATCGAACATGGGAAATTATGGATGTTGCAGTGTCGTAATGGTAAACGTACTGCGGCGGCGGCTGTCCGTATGGCGGTTGAAATGGTCGAAGAAGGTTTGTTGACCAAAGAAGAAGCAATCTTGCGCGTTGGTGCGGACCAGTTGGATCACCTGTTGCATCCAATGTTGGACCCCAAGGCCGAAAAGCGCGTCATCGCAACTGGTCTGCCTGCGTCCCCAGGGGCGGCCGTTGGTCAGGCGGTATTTAACGCCGAAGATGCCGAACGTTGGGCGAACGAAGGTAAACAGGTAATGTTGATTCGTATCGAAACATCACCCGAAGACATCGCCGGTATGAATGCCGCACAGGGTGTTATCACCGCCCGCGGTGGTATGACATCACACGCTGCGGTGGTTGCGCGTGGTATGGGTACACCATGTGTGTCTGGTTCACCTGATATTAAAATCGATTATGAATCCAAGACCTTGAAAACAACATCTGGTGTTGTTATCAACGAAGGCGATTGGGTTTCCATTGACGGTGCCAAGGGCCAGATTATCGAAGGCAAGGTTCCAACCGTATCTGTTGAATTGACTGGTAATTTCGGCACATTGATGAAATGGGTTGATGAAATCAAATCTTTGACGGTCAAGGCAAATGCCGAAACACCAAAAGATGCCAAACAGGCGCGCGACTTTGGTGCCGAAGGTATTGGTTTGGTTCGCACTGAACACATGTTCTTTGATCCGGTTCGTATCCGCGACCTGCGCGAAATGATTTTGGCTGATGACGAAGCGGGCCGCCGCGCGGCGTTGGCAAAACTGTTGCCATATCAGCGTGCGGACATGGTCGAACTGTTCAAGATTATGGATGGTCTGCCGGTCACAATTCGTTTGATTGACCCACCATTACATGAATTCTTGCCACACACCGATGCAGAAATTGCAGAATTGGCGGCGCACTTGGGCAAGACAGTCGAAGAAATCAAACTGCGTGCTGAACAATTACACGAACAGAATCCAATGTTGGGTCATCGTGGTTGCCGCTTGGCGATTACATACCCAGAAATCTGTGAAATGCAGACACGCGCGATTCTGTCGGCAGCATTGGAAGTTAAAAAGGCCGGTGTTCGCGTATTCCCAGAAATCGAAGTGCCATTGGTTGGTTCGAAAAAAGAAGTCGACATTGTCAAGGCAGTTATCGATGCAACGGCCCAGTCCTTGTTTGCAGAAACAGGCGAAAGCGTCGAATATTCTGTCGGTTCTATGATTGAATTGCCACGCGCTGCGTTGTTGGCAAATGAAATTGCAGAATCTTGCGAATTCTTTGAATTTGGCACAAACGACCTGACCCAGACAACATTGGGTATGTCGCGCGACGATACGGCCAAGATTTTGGATGAATATCGCGCACGTGGCGTTTATGTCGCAGACCCATTTGCATCTGTTGACCAGTTGGGTGTTGGTCTGTTGATTAAAGATGCGGTTAAAAAAGCGCGCGATACCAAGGGCGAACATATCCACTTGGGCGTATGTGGTGAACATGGTGGTGATCCAGAATCGATTATGTTCTTCCATCAGGTTGGATTTAACTCGGTATCTTGCTCGCCATTCCGCGTGCCAATCGCACGTTTGGCGGCGGCGCAGGCGGCTGTTAAGTTCCCACGCAAGAACTAAAAAAATAAATCCCGCTTCGGCGGGATTTTTTTGAACGTGGAAAAGTATTAAAACAAACCTATGTTCAGTTGCTGTAATAACAATTGGACGTAAATTTTTGTGTTCCGCTGCCGATGCCGTCGTTGCTAAAACTCCAGTTGTATGTGGTGGGGACATAACAATCGGTTATTGCGTCGCTGCTGGCGGCCGATGTTGCGTATGAATGTCCGGTGTCTGTGGAACATGAGTGCGCTATGTTATCCCCTGGGCAATAGTTGCCAGCGATGCAGGAACAGCAACTGGACCCACCGCATTTTGCAAATTTTGCATTACAGGTAAATGTAGAACCGTTTCCCCCTGGGCATGTTGCGTTGTCTGGGCATGCGTTGCATCCAGACGAACTGCTGGTCGCGGTTCCATAATATCCACTAATGCATGTGTATGTCGCTGTCGTGGTTCTAACGCAACTGACGTTGCTGGAACTGCTGGGGTCGCTGCCACATGTTACTTTGATTGCTGTTTGACTGACTGTACGTATTCCGTTTGCGGTCGAAATTGTTGGACTGCTGTTTGAATACATTTGACACGCCTGTTGGCAACTTGAACTGGGCGATACCCCGCCATTCAGACATGGCAGTGAATATGTTCCAGTTGTTTTGTTATAGCAAGACGTTAATGTATAGTCCAATGCCATGCATGGCCCACCGCCCATGAAAAATATTGTCGCACCCAAACCGACGTTTAGATTCGGCACAAAGAGAGGGATAAAAAATGCAGAAATCTAGGATTAAATTTTGGGAATTGATGCCGAGAACAATCGTCCCATTGGATTCGGCAGTTATTTTTATCT
>JAFTNY010000009.1 GCA_017451625.1 Alphaproteobacteria bacterium | reverse complement strand
CGGGCATTTGGTTCGGGATCTGGGTTCTTGGGCCTGCCGGGGGACTTTACCCCGCCATCACGCTTTGTTCGTGCGGCATTCCTGAAAACATATTCATTGGAACAGACGACCGCCATGGACACCGTGAACCAGGCATTTCATCTGTTAAACAACTGTGATGTGCCATTGGGGGTTCAATTCGCCGTTGGCCGCGCCCCGAACAATATGCCGTCTGCGACCCAGTGGACTGTGGCGACCGACCTGAAAAACATGACGATATATTATCACACCATGTACAACCGCACAATTCGCAGCATTGATATGAAATCCATAGACTTTGCGACCGTCCCAGTCCCGTATCATGCGCTGGACACGTCCAAGCGGCAAACGATTGTACCGTTTCAAATCAATTAACCCGCCCACGAACCGGGGGCATATTTTTAGTGAACAAATCCTTGCAATTTCTAAAAAAACACATATAATTAGTGCGATTTTGCGGGTGGGCGCATTATCAATCCGATTAACCCCACAAGACCCCCAGAGAGATTTTAGGTGGCCTGCCACCCGAAACCTTGGTGAAGGGTGGCAAACTTTGATGAATATTTTTCTTATGAAAGATTTATCCAAAGATTTATTTAATCCTGTATCTGGCGAAGATTTTGTCCAGATGTTTAACGCAAACTATGGTTCTCAGGAAACACTTCAGGGCTATGCAACCAAGGGTACCGTCAAGGACATCCGCGGTGATTTTGCAATGGTTGATGTTGGCCTGAAATCCGAAGGTCGCGTTCCATTAAAAGAATTCGGTGCATCTGTTCCTGCTGTTGGCGACATCATCGACGTTTTTGTTGAACGTTATGAATCCCGCGAAGGAACTGCAATCCTGTCCTATACCAAGGCCCGCGCTGAAAAAGCATGGAAAGACTTGGAAAAGACTGTTGCCGAAGGCATCGACCCAGAAGGTACAATTATCGACGTTGTTCGTGGTGGCTTTACCGTCGACATCAATGGCGTATTTGCATTTATGCCATCATCACAGGTTGATCACAAGCCAGTTCGCGATGCAAAATCCTTGATTGGTCTGAAAGACAAATTCCGCGTATTGAAAATGGACGCACTGCGCACAAACGCAATCGTATCTCGTCGCGCGATTCAGTCTGACACCATCGCCGCTGCACAACGCGAAGCAATGAAGAACATTTCATTGGGTGCCGTTCTAGAAGGAACCGTTAAAAACATCACAGATTACGGTGTATTCGTTGACTTGGGCGGTATCGACGGCTTGTTGCACGTCACCGACCTATCGTGGAAGCGTGTAAATCACCCACGTGAATTGGTTCACGTTGGCGAAAAGATTCAGGTCAAGGTTATCCAATTCGACCCAGAATCACATCGCATTTCTTTGGGCGCGAAACAACTGGAAGACGACCCATGGGATACCGCATCCCGCGCATTCAATGTTGGCGACACAGTATCGGGCAAGGTTTCATCTTTGACAGATTACGGTGCATTCATTGATTTGGGCAACAATATCGAAGGTCTGGTTCACATGTCTGAACTGTCTTGGACAAACAAGAACATCCACCCCAGCAAAGTTTTGCAAAATGGCGCGGATGTAAACGTTGTTGTTCTGGGCATCGACCAAGACAAACGCCGCATTTCATTGGGCTATAAACAACTGCAACCAAACCCATGGAAACAGTTTGCAGAAACCCACAACGTTGGCGACGTTATCACAGGTCCAATCAAGAACACGACTGAATTTGGTCTGTTCGTTGCCCTGACACCAGAATTGGACGGTATGGTTCATATTTCTGACCTGTCATGGAACAAACTGGACGAAGAAGAATTGAAAAAATTCGTTCGTGGCCAAGAAGTAACTGCGAAAATTTTGGACATCAATCCAGAAAAAGAACGCGTTACATTGGGCATCAAACAGTTGACTGAAAGCGCAGAAAACAACGCCGCATCTATCAAGAAAGGCGCAGTTGTCTGTGGTACAGTTTCCGAAGTTACACCTGACGAATTGATTTTGACATTGGCGGGCGATGTACGCGGTGTAATCCGTCGCACAGACCTGTCGCGTGAAAAATCAGAACAGGATACATCAAAATACAGCGTTGGCGATTCCGTCGAAGCATCTGTTGTTTCGGTCGAAGACAACACTGTAAAATTGTCTATCCGCGCATTGCAGGTAACATTGGAAAAGCAGGCCGTCAAAGAATTCGCAAACGAAGCCGATTCTGGTTCCGTTTTGGGCGACATCTTGGGCGCTGCAATCGAAAACAGCAAAAAATAATTTGCAAAATTGTAAATTATTCCACCGTCTGCTTTGCGGACGGTGTTTTTTTATGATAAAATCAACACCATGACAGATAAAAAACAAATTATTGTAATGATGGGTGGCCAAGGTGTTGGCAAAGGCACCTTTTCACGCATGCTGTGCGAACACCACGATTTTAAATATATTGAAACCGGCGCCCTGTTGCGCGCTGCACCATCAGATTCTGAAATCGCCCAAACAATTTCTGCGGGCAATCTGGTCCCAGACAAATTAACCTTTAATTTAATGCGCGAACAAATAACCGGCGACCACGACATTATCTTGGACGGATTTCCCCGCACAATATCTCAGGCCCAATGGCTGGTTGAAAACTATGCAAAAAAATATCGCATCCACATTTTGTACCTGAATGTCCCCGAAGACATATTGATTCAGCGTATAAACAAACGCATCCGCGAAGGCAGTCGCCGTCGCGACGATGCCAGCCCCGACATCATCCGTCGCCGTCTGGACACATTTCGCACGAAAACAATCCCTGCGATTGAATGGTTGCGCACCGCCCAGAACATAAAATTTCATGACATCGATGCCAACGGCGACGTCAACGACAACTTCGCCGAAATCGTATCAGCACTGCAATCATAGACATCGTCGTACCGACGCAAACCGAGCCACCACTAACCACTAAAAAATCGCCCAACTGGGCGACTTGACTTATTTTTCTTCTAAAATCACAATGGCCGGCAATGTGCGCCCCTCGATAAACTCCAGAAACGCCCCGCCCCCCGTCGACACATATGTAATATCGCCTTTGACACCACAGGCCTCCAATGCGGCGACTGTATCGCCCCCACCGACAATACTTTCCAACTTGCCGGCACGCGTCTGTTCCGCGATTGTACGCGCTAATGCAAACGAACCATATGACCACGTTGGCATCCATTCCGCCATACCAACGGTTCCATTCCAAATAACCGTTGCCGCATCCCGAATCGCCGCCGTATCACGTTCGGTCGTCTGTTCTCCTGCATCAATAATAACATCGTCTTCTTCGATTTCTGTAAAGTCCTTGTTTTCACGCACTGCATCACGTTCAAAAACCTTGGCCACGCCTTTATCCAATGGCAACAGCACCCGACAATCATTCGCCGCGGCATATTCCAGTATTTCCAACGCGGTATCTTTCTGGTCGGCTTCAAACAGCGAATTTCCAACCTTGCCCCCCTGCGCATAGTTAAACGTTGTTCCCAACGCCCCACCAATAATCAACGTATCAGACAATTTCGCCAACGCCTTCAGCACGCCAATTTTGGTTGAAACCTTGCTGCCGGCGACAATCGACAACAATGGCCGTTTTGGATTTTCCATCACCGCTGACAAGTGTTCAATTTCTGATGCCAACAAATCCCCCGCATACGCCGGCAAGTATTCCGCCACACCAACCGTACTAGCATGCGCACGATGCGACACCGCAAACGCATCATTCACAAACACATCAAAGCCACGCGCCAATTCGGCGGCAAATACCGGATCATTCTGTTCTTCGCCTGCGTAAAAGCGCACATTTTCCAACAGCACCAAATCACCATCACGCATCTGTCCCAAGAAATCTTTGTCCAAACAATCCGGAATCAGTTGCACCCCCATATAGTCTGCAATCGGCTGCAAAGTATATTCCATATTCCGCGTTCCCTTTGGACGGCCACGATGCGCCACAATCGCAACACGCGCCCCCGCCGCACGCAGTTTGTTTATCGTCGGCATACTCTGTTCAATACGAAACGCATCGGTAATCTGCCCATCAACAATCTGAACATTAAAATCATCACGCAGCAATACATACTTGCCACGCAGATCCAAACCATCAATCGTTCTTAATTTCATTTTTAATCCTTTCCTTAACTGGTCCAAAACTTTTCCGATAATGCTGATTTATACCATATTGTTCAATGGCCTGTAAATGTGATTTTGTTGGATAACCGGCATTCCGATCCCATCCATATTGCGGAAACTGTTGCGCCAAATCATGCATCAACCTGTCGCGCGTTTCCTTGGCCACAATCGATGCCGCCGCAATCGACACAGACCGCGCATCCCCATGCACAACCGCCTGCCCCACCAACCCATCCGGCAATCTGTTCCCGTCCACCAAGCAATAATCCGGCACACAATCCAATTTTTCAACCGCCCGTCGCATCGCCAACATTGATGCCCACAGAATATTCATTTCATCAATTTCGGCGGGACTGCATTCAGCAACCGCCCAAACGGTATTATTCACAATCCAATCATACGCCAATGCACGCTGACGCGCACTCATCTGTTTAGAATCACGAATAACAACCGGAATATCAATTTCCATCTGCGGCAACACAACCGCCGACGCCACCACCGGCCCACACAGTGGCCCACGCCCTGCCTCGTCCACGCCGGCAATTATCGCATGACCACAGGCACGTTCTAAACTAAAATCTGGAATTTCACGAACCATAATACCCAGTAAGATAGCACCATCAACAACAGAAATAAAACACTTTTTTGTTTGACAAATTTATTTTACCACAATACGATAATCCACAATATGAGTACATTATACATTCGCAACAACAATAACACACCACCACGCCGTCCAAAGAACGACGGTTTTTTTGACATATTTCTTGCATTTTATATTACACTAAACGGCATGGCCACCGGCGGTACAATTCGCAGCATTCGCGACATGATTGACAACGGCTATGACCGCAACACAATGATTGCAACATTACTATATCTGATGGCTGTAATATATACCGCACAACGCGCATACAACGTATACCAAGAAAAAAGAAAGAACAATAAAAATAACGAAAACCAGCGTTAGACCACCAATCAGGCAACTTTCTTCATATCGGCCTTGATCTGACGTACGTATTTACGCAGTTCGTCAATCGACACCAACGTACCATCACGCTTTTCCGCCAACCAGTAATCCCAACCGTTAAAACTGACACTGCGTTGTAATTTGGCCGCCATAACATGAATCGATGCCTTGCCATACAACTGATGCGTCAAATGCCCATCATGCGTAATCATAACGCGTTCGCCGCGTGGACTGACCAACGTCTGACCAACAAACAACAATCCTGCCTCGATTAATTCCTTGAATGCCACACGCACTTCATCACGTTTTGGTTTTGCCACCTCTATTTCAGACAAATCCATCGGTACAACCGCGGCAACACGTTCACGCGCCGCCGCCACATACGTGGCATCCTGTTCGAAACCAATAAAATTACGTCCCAATTCACGCGCCGCCGCCGCTGTCGTCCCCGATCCCATAAAAGGATCCAAGATAACATCCCCTGCCTTGGTCGATGCCAAGATAACACGATGCAGCAAATCCAGTGGTTTTTGAGTATTATGCAAACTTTTGCCATCGGCCCCTTTGACACGTTCTTCACCCAAACAAATATTCAAATCCCAATCTGAACGCATCTGCTTGCCACCGTTTAATTTTTTCATCGTTTCATAATTAAACGTATACTTTCCAGTCTTGGTCGGCGTGGCCCAAATCAGTGTTTCATGCGCATTTGTAAACCGCGTCCCACGAAAATTAGGCATTGGATTTGTCTTGACCCAAACAATATCATTTAAAATCCAGAACCCCATATCCTGCAGGATTGCCCCCACGCGAAAGATATTATGATAACTGCCAATGGTCCACATTGCACCGTTTGGCTTTAACACACGCTTGCATTCACGCAACCACGCACGTGTAAATTCATCATATTCTGCACTGGACGCAAAGGAATCCCATTCATCACGAACGGCACGCGCCGCGGTCTGATCTTCGGGCCGATACAGTGTTTTGGCCCCCAACTGTAAATTATATGGCGGATCTGCGAATACAGCATCAACAGACGCATCAGGAATCCCCTGCATCAGTTCGATGCAATCACCCAACAAAATCTGATTCAGGAACTTTTCCATCTCTCTCGCCATTCTCCTAACCAACATTTTACCACATTTTGGCCCCTAAAAATTCGCCCCCCAGCCAAACTTTTTGAAATAAAGCACTTGATTTTTATAAAAATGCATTTTTTTCATTTTTCAAATTCTACTTGCCAATGACGGATTTGATTGCTACCGTATATCAATATGAGATGCCCATATTGCAATTCTACGGACAGCCGCGTAACGGATTCACGTCCAGACATCGAAGACGCCATAATTCGCCGTCGTCGTGTTTGCGAACAGTGCGGCGCCAAATTCACAACTGTTGAACGCGTACAAATGCGCGACCTGACTGTACGCAAGAACAGCGGCAAGTTAGAGGCATTTGACCGCGAAAAACTGCGTCGCAGCATTAAATTAGCATGCCGAAATCGCGATGTTGGCGACGAACAAATTGAAAAACTGGTCACATCCATACACCGTCGATTGGAAACCGAAACACCTGACGATACGGTCAGCAGTGCCTTGGTCGGTCAAATGGTATCTGATTCCTTGTTAAATCTTGACCCCATTGCATTTGTCCGTTTTGCATCGGTTTATCGCAAGTTCTCACGCGTATCCGACTTTAAAAAAATCATTGACCAGATTCCCGAAGACACCGATGACGCAGTTGTCTGCAAACTGCCCAAAACATCACTGTTCTGATAGAATAACATGAAAAAACTTCTAACCATTTTCATTGGTCTGTTTTTACCGCACGTTTTATTGGCGGTGGACTTGCCACAAATTTTGACCGACGTAGATGCCAGTCTGTACGAACAAATCTTTATGTTGCAAGACAAAGAAAAAATCAACACCGCAATCAAGGTCCAAGATCAAATTGCCGACAAACTGTTGATGAACGAAGTCCTGTATCAACGGTACATATCTGACACATATCACACACGCGGCAAAGAAATCGCGGCATGGATGGAAAAATATTACGATATGCCTGGGGCCAGCCGTATGGAAAAATTGGCAAAAATAAAGAAGGCCACCGTACGTAAAGCCAGCACTCCAAAAATTATCACCGGTTCCGAATCAATCGAAACCGCCCAATCTGAAACATGGACCGCCAAGAAATACACCGGCAGTGCCGATAAAAAGATAACAGAATTTAAACGCGCGATTCGCAGTGGCTCAACCAAAGTCGCCCGCGAAATCCTAGAAAATCGCAGTTTTAAACGTAAATTAACCGAATCAGACTATGGTCGTCTGGCCGGCCGCCTGTCATATATCTATTACACAAATGGCGAAATGGAACTGGCAAAAAAGTGGGGATTTATTGCATCCGATGCCAATTCTGAATACGGCCTGTGGTCAATGGGATTGTTGTACTTCAAAGAAGAAAAGTATTCCGAGGCACAAAAATACTTCAGTCGCATCTTGGACCTGCCACAAATAAACAACGCCCGCAAGACCGAGGCCGCATTCTGGGCCGGCCGCGCCGCCGACTTTAACAACGATCGCAGAACCGCCGAAAAATACTGGCGCGTGGCGGCCGCATACCCCATGGCGTTTTATGGCGCACTGTCATCCACCATGCTGGGACACATGCCAGAATATGAATTTTTTGAACAAGAAGCAACCGACGCAGACATCGCAGAATTATACGAAACCAAATACGGCAAAATGGCACTGGCATTATTGCAGGTTGGCCGCAAAGACAGGGCCGAAGAATACCTAAAATATCTGATTACACCTAAGGCATCAGATCGCACATTACATGCTGTAAATTCAATCGCAACCGCATACGGATTGCCGCGCGTTTCAATCCAATCTGCCAGCGTTATCAAAGATCGCGGTATCTTGGAAATCGACGACGACATCATCTATTCTGCGCAATACCCACTGCCCGACTGGGAACCAATGGGCGGTTGGTCGATTGACCGCGCACTGCTGTTGGCCATCACAAAACAAGAAAGCAACTTTCGCACATCGGCAAAATCCGGTGCCGGCGCGAATGGCCTGATGCAGTTGATGCCCAGCACCGCCAAACGTGTTGCGCGCGCAAACAAACTGGATTTATCACAAATCGACATGTCAAACCCTGAACATAACATGTTCTTGGGCCAGCAATATATTGTCGACCTGTTGGAACACCCAAATATCGAAAACAACATCATAAAAATGTTGGCGGCATATAATGCAGGAATGGGGACAGTGGTAAAATTTGAAAAATCTTTCTATACATACGACCCACTGCTGTACATCGAAAGTTTTCCCGCCTATGAAACACGCAGTTATATGAAACGCGTCATGTCCAATCTGTGGCTGTACCGCGCACGTCTGAACCAACCGCTGACATCAATGCAGGAATTGGCAAACGGCAACTGGCCCCTGTACAACAGCGAAGACGAATATGTTCAGCAGCAAATTGCCGAACGTATGACCATATAAAAAACCCGCATTTGCGGGTTTCTTTTATACGTCATCTTCTTCAATTTCGTCATCATCATCAGATTCGACTGCATTTAGGTCAATTTCTTTTGGAACGCCTAAAATATCTTCAATCTTATCCGATGCTGCATCCAAATCAATTTTATGCAACACTGCAAATTCTTGGGCCATACGTTCCAATGCACGCAAATACAACTGACGCGCCGAAAACGTCATTGTGTCTGCCGCGCTGCGACGTTGTAAATCACGTACAACCTCGGCCAACTTCATTGGGTCGCCGGAATTAATATTTTCTTCATACTGCGCCGCACGTCGCGCCCAAATCATACGCTTGGCCCCTGCCTTGCCCTTGGCCGACGCGATCGCTTCGTCCATCTTCTTGGCAGATGTCAGTGGACGCAGCCCCGAAATCTCGGCCCGTTCCAGTGGCACACGCAACGTCATATGATTACGTTCAAAATCAATGACCAGCATTTTAATCTTCTGGCCTGCAACGGTCTGTTCTTCGACGCGCAACAGCTTACCAACACCTTGGGTTGGATAAACGACATACTGTCCTGTTTTAAAATCTAATTTTTTACTTGGCATTATGGATACCTTTTTACGGTTGCCATTCTCTCTGTCCGGCATATTATACCACAAAAAAACCTGAAAAACAAATAATTGACCAAAAATAAATCCCCCAATCGGGGGATTTATTTAAAACTTATTATTTTAATCGACGCATAGTACCCGTTCGACGAACACTGGACGCACGATTTACACCCGATGCTGTATCTGCCGGCACCGCACAAACCCACCGTCCATCTTGAATAATTGCCGTCTGACCTTCTGCACACTGTGGCTTTTCCAATCGCCATGCAAAACAACTGCCCTTTTGATAAGACTGATACGTCGCATTATCACCGCCACGCGTATAGGCCCCATATTCTGGATTCCATTCACCTGCGACTTCGCCACTGCACCACTTGCGCGCACCCCAGCATTCAATACACTTATTATTTGCATCGCACAATTCCACCGGTGCACCCGTCATCTGATAACCACTGTTCGCGCGCTCACCACTGCCCATTACCTTGCCGGTTTCCAGATCGCGACACCACAACTTCTGACATTCTGCGGCCGCAATCCCATCAATCTTCTGGCGCGATTCCACCAAGATATAGGCCGGCCCACACGACGTTAACGCCGCATCCGCCGTTGCGATTCCAAATATTGAAAACAAAACACAAAATAAAATTCTTTTTCTCATACTTTATATTTTAGCATTATCCATACACTTTTAAAAGCAAAAAAATACGCCTGCCCATCGAACAGACGTATCAAACTATTGTCCCAATCCTGCTGGACTGAAACGCCCAATATTATTGAACAATTCTTCAATCGCATTCAGTTCGATCGCCGCTGGAATTTCTGTCTCGCCTTCGGCCAAACGCACCTCTGGCAAATCTGCATCTTCCAGCACCTGTGTCTTCAAGACCCGATTTCCCTTGACCCACGCCAACAGAACCGTTTCATCTGTGAATGTCGGCGCCAATGGCCCGCGATAGTTTTCATCTGCGCCATAGTAAATCCAGACCTCGTCCCCATACATCGTTTTGACCTGTGGAGTACCAATTTTCTCGATTAACGCAGACGTAGTATTGATCGTCGCGACCTGATCGGCCAGATCATCGGGGAACACATACCCCCGATGCTTGGTCTGAAATGTACACGAACACAGCACAACACCCATCACAATCAAATGCAGCAATTTCATTTTATCCTTCCCTATTTTCTTTTTCGACCGGTTTGTTCAGCATCGCAAACTGCGCAATATGCTTTTTCAGTTCGCTTCTGTACGCATTATTTGCCTTGGCCAAGTCCACCAATTTATTAAACTGTGGATTCGCCGCACGCGCCGCCCCAAAACGGCTTTCGGTCTTCAAGAAATCTTCCAACGGCATTGGATTATCAACACTTGAATCCATTGTCAGCGGGTTATGTCCATCGGCAATCAAACGCGGGTCAAATCGGAACAGCGGCCACGCCCCCGTCTGCACCATCTGCATCTGATGCGCCGGCCCATTTTGCAACGCAAACCCATGTGCAATACATGGTGCATACGCCAATATGATTGATGGGCCGTTAAACGATGCAGCCTCGCGGAATGCACGAATCGCCTGCGCCTGATTTGCCCCCAGCGCAATTTGTGCGACATATGCGCCACTCATCATGGCAATCATCCCCAAATCTTTCTTGGCATGCTCTTTCCCACCAATAGCAAACTTCATACTGGCCCCAAACGGCGTAGACTTTGACTGCTGTCCACCTGTATTCGAATATCCTTCGGTATCCAGCACCAAGATATTTACATTTTCACCACTGTGCAAGATATGGTCAACACCACCATACCCAATATCATACGCCCAACCGTCGCCACCGATAATCCACACAGATTTATCGACAACTTCACCAATTAAACTTTCGGCCAGACGCGCACGCGGTCCATCAATTTTTGCCAACCTATCACGCAGTTCTGTTTCCAGCGCACGCTGCTTTACAGAATCTGTTTCGTCAAACATCGCCTCGACATCATCAATCCCCAGTTCAAACAACAACGCCCGCAGGTTTTCACGTTTCTGGTTCAACGCCAATCGCATTCCCAATCCATATTCCGCATTGTCTTCGAACAGCGAATTAGACCACGCCGGCCCACGCCCAGACGCATCCTTGGTCCATGGTGTTGTCGGCAGATTCGCCCCATAGATTGACGAACAACCTGTTGCATTTGCCACAACCATACGATCCCCAAACAGATGCGACAACAACTTTACGTACGGCGTTTCACCACACCCCGCACACGCCCCAGGAAATTCAAAGTAATGTGGCAACAATTCCACATGCTTTGGAATATTCAGACTCAATTTTTCACGTGGAATATCTGGGATTTTTTCTGCCGCATTAAACGCCGCCTGCTGTTCTGCCATCACATCACGCGCCGGCACCATCGACAACGCCCCCACTGGACAATTCTTGACACAAATATTGCACCCCGTACAATCCGCCGGCGAAATATTTATCGTAAAGTACATATCCGGTCCCAGTTCTGGCGTTTTCATCGGCACAACCTTAACGCCCTTGGCACGCGCTTCATCGGCCTGTTGCTGTGTCATGGCCTTAATTCTTATAACCGCATGCGGACACAGCATAGAACATTTACCACACTGAATACACTTATCCAAATCAACCGTTGCAACCTTATCAGAAATCGCACGTTTTTCATATTTGGCCGTTCCCACAGGATACTGTCCTGCCCCAAATTCACCATCAACACGAAAACGCGACACAGGAATCGCATCACCACGCTGTGCGGCCATTTCGCCCAACGTTCCTGCGATTTCCGCAGGCGCATCCAATGTCATCGCCGGCACAAAATCCGGCGCAAAATTCGACACAGATGACGGCATATCAAACTTCTGCAAATATTGTGCTGCCTTATCCACTGCCGCCCAGTTGGCTTCTACTACATCCATGCCCTTCTTTTTATACGTTTTTTCAATCGCAACCTTGGCACTGGCGGCGGCATCTGACGGATTGATAACCTGTGTCAGATTAAAGAAATTCAGCATAATAAAGGTATTAATACGATTCCCCAACCCCAATTCTGCTGCGGCCCGATTCGCATCCAAGAAATACACATTTGCACGAATGCGCATCAAATGTTCTTGGGTATCACGCGGCAGGTTTGCAAACGCCACATCTGGTGCCATTGACGTATTAATCATCACCGTCCCACCGGCACGCAATCCACGAAATACATCAAAACGCTGGGCAATCATAAAGTTTGAAACACTAATAAAGTCCGCCACTTCTACTAAATACTGACTTTGAATTGGCGCATCCGAGAATCTAATATGCGATGCCGTCAATCCCCCCGACTTCTTGGAATCATAGACCGCATATGACTGTGGATACAATTCAGAATTTTCCCCAACAATTTTCACAATATTTTTCACTGCACCAACGGTACCATCACTGCCAATACCATACAGAATTGCCGTTTTAAAATTCGGTGCCTCAACCGCGAATGCAGGATCTGTTTTCAAAGACAGGCCACTCAAATCATCATCAATTCCAACCGTAAAGTTATGATGCAACGTCCCACGCATCAGATTTTCATAAATCGCCTTGACATCACGTGGCTTAAATTCCTTGGACCCCAGCCCATATCGCCCACCAAACACCGCAACATCATTTCCAACAACCGATTTAACATCCTGATACAACGGTTCACCAATTGCCCCTGGTTCCTTGGTTCTGTCCAGAACTGCAATCCCCTTAACAGACTTTGGCAACGCCGCCAAAAACGCATCCACAGGGAACGGACGATACAAATGTACCTTTACCAATCCCAACCCACGTGGCAAATGTGGCAATGTTTCTTCGATTGTCTCGCACGCACTGCCCATTGCGACAACAACATATTCGGCATTTTCATCACCGACATAGTCAACCAAGTTATATCTGCGCCCCGTCAGTTCTGCAAACCGATCCATCATATTTTGCACGATTTCTGGCGTTTTAACATATAACGGATTCGCTGCTTCGCGCCCCTGAAAATAAACATCTGGATTTTGCGCCGTCCCGCGAATCGTCGGGTTATCTGGTGTCATACCACGCGCCCGATTTTCCAAGACCAAACTTTCTGGAATCATGGCCTGCAATACATCATCTTCGATTCGTGTCAATCGGGACTCTTCATGACTGGTACGGAATCCATCAAAGAAATGCAAGAACGGCACACGCGCCCGAATCGTTGCTGCATGTGCAATGGCGGCCATATCGTGTGCCTGTTGCACGTTATGCGACGACAGCATCGCAAACCCAGTCGACCGCACAGACATCACATCACTGTGATCGCCAAAGATTGACAACGCATGTGTTGCCAATGCGCGTGCCGCCACATGCATAACAAACGGTGTCTGTTCACCGGCAATCTTGTACATATTCGGAATCATCAACAACAAACCCTGCGATGTCGTAAACGTTGTCGCCAAAGATCCCATCTGCAGCGCACCATGCATTGCACCGGCCGCGCCTGCTTCAGACTGCATTTCAATAATCTGTGGAATTGCGCCCCAAATATTCTTTTTATGCTGAAACGACCATTCATCGGCCAGTTCGCCCATGGTACTGCTGGGGGTAATTGGATAAATGGCGGCAAAATCAACACATCTGTACGCGACATCTGCCGCAGCCCAGTTGCCATCAACAATCAATTTAGACATAATATTCTTCCTTCTTATACTATTTGGACATTGGTCAGATGATACCCCCAAATTCCCCCCAAGGCAAGATTTATCATCAAAATATTTCTGACTTCCTCAATAAAAAAATCCCCCAATCGGGGGGACATGCTATAAATCAGCCGTACACATTTTACACCCATCCGCATACTTGAACGTACCTATTGTATCTGAAAAAGTTTGCGTATTGGGAATCGCACAATCAACTTCGCGCGTTCCCCAACTGCCACTACTATTATTTGCCGTAACCCCTGTTATACCATTATACGCGGGACACGTTTTACAAACTGTTTGCCCACTGGAATAATCACGATATTGGGTATCCGCGCATGAAACCAGTCCATCATCTGCAATTACCTCTAACCGAAAATCCGTTTTACAATTAGGGCTTATATCCGCATACAGATTTGATTTATCACATGTCGATTCGCTTAATGCCATTTCAGTCCGAACATATCCAATCGTTCCCAAACTCAAATACCAACTATCATAAAGACTGCAATCTGTGATTATTACATTTGGGGACCCTGGTTGCTGAATATATGGATGACAAGACGTTGCAGTCTTGGATACAAAGACATATGCCTCATAATCAATGGGATCACCTGCTTCATCAACAAACACGCCACAGCACGCACCCTCTGGACATTCCATACAACCTGACATATCATCTTTGGCAACGCCAAAATAACCTTCGCCGCAACGATATTGTGTACTTCTACTGTAATTTGACGAACTGAAACAATAATCACACACGCTTCTGTATTCTACACCATTACCATACGTCGTCCATGGGCCTGTTAAACAATTACTACTGCACCATGATGAACCGCTTGAACCGCCACCACCCGTACTGCCACAATTACACGACCCGCCCGTATCAGGCGCATCGGCCAAGCCATTGTTCAACTCATAACTGCTGGGGATATAAAAGGTTTCTTCCCCACTATATTTCGTACAATATTGAAAAATATACACTGTGGAATTCATGTCATCTGGATCCAACGACGCATATTGATCCTGAACTGTAATTGTTGACTGAATTGGAATACCCAAACACTCTATAAAACTACCACCCCAGTAACAACTATTGCTATAATCCTCGCCACTACAGTCCTTGACAGTATATATCGCCACCCCCGACCCAAAACCATTCGTATAAACATTGTCAAACCAAATTTTAATATCAACAAACTCATCTTCTACCATTGCATTTGCATCGACCGCAAATCCCAACACCAATGACAAACCGACGTTTAGATTCGGCATAAAGTGGGAGTAAAAAAATGCAGAAATCTGGGATTAAATTTTTAAATATTTTGCCGATAACAATCGTCCCATTGGATTCGGCAGTTATTTTTATCTTGTACGCCATATATTTTACCGCCTTTGGCACTTTTTTGCAAGTGTGATTTTAGCATAAAAACGTCATCACCCCGCGCAGGGGATTAAAAGATAAAAACTTAAAAACCCTCGTCATCCCCGCGCAGGCGGGGATCCATTGCGTTCTGTATGCTTCTTGCACTTGAATATCAAGAACGATGAATACATAAAACAATAGATACCGGCCTGCGCCGGTATGACGAATAAGTGTATTCCACCACTAGCCACTTACAACTTACACTAACCACTAATAAAAAATCCCCCAATCGGGAGATTTTTTATATCAATCCAAACGACGTTATATAATTAAATGATATTCCCATGATGAAATTACTGCCATACACGTCAACACCGCGGGCACGCGCACGTCGATACTGAACATATGGCCCCATCGTCAAATCGCCCCACAGATTTGTATCAAGGCGTAAAATCGCACTTAAATCACGTTCCAAATCCGTCTCCACAACTTCTGAATAACTTAAATATTCACGATAGTATCCATTTGACGACAATTTAACCCCTTCACGAATCTGATATTCCAAACGCCATCCAATTTCCGCCGCCAATTTACTGGTCTGTTCGCCTGCAAATGTAAAGTCATATTCATACACACCAGTTAAATACAAACTTTTCACAATTTCATTATCAAACAGCGAAATACCCGCATTTGTACGAATAATATTTTGACGCGGTGTTCCATCTGCGGTCTTAAACTCTGTATCATACGCCCCACGTACCGTCGGACCAAATTTAAAACCCGAAAATTCCCAACACGCATACGACAAATTACTGGACAGCAAAATATCATCAGCATTTTCACTGACCGTCGCCGACTCATCATATGGTTTCAATTTTGTTTCGCCATATTCCATAAACAGCGAATTATCCCACTGAAATCGATTGTTGTTATATTCCAGTGCCGTATCAAACACACCCTTAATAAAATCTTGACTGTCCGCCTTTAACGCAGACACCGGCGAATCCTGATATTCGGCCGCATGATTTACCTCGGTCTTGGACCATTCCAGTCCAATACGCCGCACCGCCAACGTCAACGACGCATCACTGGTACCGGCACCTTCTGCGGCAATCGCCCCACCAGACATCAACGCACTCAACAAAAATACAGATAATTTTTTCACGTTCCACACCCCTCGTTATAAATTCGCAATTAAAATATCTTATAAAACCCGAAAGTCAAGGCATTTTCACCTATTTCCAAATACGCAATGCCCCATCTTGATTGGCATACCGCCATCCTGCCTCGCGCAGGGCGATGGTAAACGCACCACGTGCCGACACTGGCAATTCCAACACCGCCGAATTACCCGATATATATTTGGTTCCTAAATCCAGTTTTTCATTTCGCGCAATACGGTTTAAATCCATCCAATTCGCGATTGCATCCGACATTTGTACATTAACCACGAACACATCACGTTGCGATCCATCTGGCACCCAGTTTTGAACACCGTTCGCCCCCAACCACATACGCGCCGCATCCGCATCAACCGTCATCGAAATCTTGGCCGAATACGTCGTATCAGACAACTGTTCGCCATCAATACTGGACGCTGTAATCAGTTCTGTTAATTCAGACGATTTCGCGCTGCTCACCGCACCGCGCAACGCACCAACGTCTGCATATTGCCGCAATACATCAACGATAATCTGTCGTCGCGCCTCGTCAAAGGCCATATTTTTTGCCGCCGCCGCCGTATCACTGGTCACGTTAACGGACGCACTACCATTTAATTCTATGGCACTGGCCGCGCCTATCGCAACCAGTCCCAACATAGCACCAAAAACAACACTCTTTATCGACATAATACCACTATACCTAGAACTTTGCATTTATCCCAACACGAATCCCCATCGATTTATAGAAAGATTCGATTTCACTGGACGCTGTATCTTTCCAGCCATTTTGCGCCAATTCAGAAATCCAAATCGCGGTTTCATCACCTGTTTCTGGATTCAATGCATCCGCCTGTGTCTTGCCTGCGGCTTCCCAGACTTTAAATATCGCATTTTGAACATCTGTCCAATACGTTGGATCCATATACGTTGTCGCATCTGCATCCGACACAGTATAGTAATCATATGTCAAACCAATCGACAATGCCACAGAATCCGTAATCGCCGTCGTCCAATTTGCCCCCAATCCCAAATGGAACGCCGAACCAATACCACCTTCATCTTCAACCGACTTTGGATGCTGCCAGTCATAACGATACGGCTGATCCCCAACGGCCGCATACGATGGCAACCCCAGTTCCAAATACGCATTAACCGCGTTATTCTGATTAATATCATACAGCATGTCAAACGCCAAATACGGCCCTGACCATTCTACTTCATACGAATGACTGACATCTGGTTGTTCAAAATAGAACGTACCTTCGGCTTCGGCATAATTCCAATTTCCAACCTCGACCGCGGCATAATACGCATCACCATCCAAGAATCCGTCACCATCAATATCAGTCAACTTATTCCCATCTGCATCAAAATAAGAATACCCTGGGTAATCTGGCACCGCCCCAACACCAAAACCATTATACACCGCAATTAACGGCCAACATTGTTTGGAACCATCCGACAACGTCACACACGATGCATCATAATCGCCATTTACAACGACCATACCACGATTCTGCCCCGTTTCTAATTCATACTTAAAGTACCGCCACCCAATCGACGGTGTAATTTTTACACGCCCCCATTTCAAGAAGTCTGTCAGGCCCACACCAACGTTAAACCCGAACATATTGCCGCCATCGCTGAGCCCTGCTGACAACGCATGCCCCCACTGGGTACCAATTTTTGTCTGACCATCCGCGGACCATTATTTCCCATATTCATAACCATTACCCGCAAGGTCCTCGTCAATCATACTGGATTCACCAGTCTGCATCCCATATTGCAAACCTGCATTAACCTGCATCTTGGTATTACCGGCATCAAACACATACGCCCCACGCGCATCGAACACCAGCCAGTCAATATTGTCATAATGCAATTTAGAACCCGCTGTATTCATTTCAAATTGCCACATTGCAACCTGCTTGGAAATACCTGCATCCAACTTGAACCCATTGCCCGACGCACCTTGCGAACTTGTTGTTGTCGCACGTTTTTGTGCCGACTGGGACGCGGCCTGCTGATTTCCGCGCACACTGGAATATCCTGCATTTGCATACTGATTACGATTGTATGCCGACACACCCTGCTGTGAATAAGATGTTGTCCGCGCACGTTGCGTATAAGACTGCTGCGAATAATTACGCTGTGGCGACTGATACGTCCCATTATAATACGTACCTGCCGCATTCGCAGCCGCCGAAACCAGCAACATTGCCGAACAATTAAACAAAAAGCGTGGCAAAAACTTCATAATCAACCCTTTCCCTTTGTATTATTATCAAGAATGATTTTATCATAAAAAAGGTTGAAAAACAAATCCCAACTTGTCAAAATATCACCCAAATGCGACCATGGTGGAATTGGTAGACACGCAGCACTAAGGATGCTGTGGGGCAACCCATGGGGGTTCGAGTCCCCTTGGTCGCACCACCAATTTTTTCTGGCAAGCGCAGCGTCAACGCAGACGGACAAAATAACCATATTTTCTACTTGCCCGCTTTTTTATAAATTTGCTAACATTCACTTATCAAAGGATGAAGGGACTTAAACTGCTTTTGGCTGCATTCCTTGCGCCGCTTGTATTTCAGGCGGCGGTGGCTGACGACGCATCCGACATTGCACGTGCCGCAACACGTCGTGGTGCAACAAATACAGTGTCTTCTAATCGACAAAAAAATGATACTGACACCAAACCGACGGCAAAAAACACCGCTGTATCACGCGCAACAAACGCACAATCTGATGGTAACGTTCGTGAACGCACCACGTCGCGCACCGCAACCAACACGCGCATCGCCACAGACACCCAACAAAAAAATGTGTCTGCACGTACAACCACAATACAGCCACGCACAATAAAAACATCTGCCACGCGCACAACCGCACCACGCACATCTGTTAACAACACGCGCAGTGCCACCAACCTTGGGCGTGGCGCAATAAATTCGCGCAACACAATACAAACAACACGCGGCGGTACGATACCCCAACGCATCGGCATTGCACGCACCGCCACAGATACGACCACAACAACCCCATCGGCGATACTGGAACGCAACTATTCCCAATGCCGCGACGTATTCCACAGTTGCATGGATGAATTTTGCGCAAACAAAGACAGCCAACTGAAACGTTGTGCATGTTCATCACGTATAAATGAATTTAATGGAACCAAGAAAAATCTGGCACAGGTCGAAGAAAAATTATTGGATTTCAGCCAACGCTTGTTGACCGTCAACATGGAAAAAGAAGACGCGGCGGCACTATACACCGCCACCGAAGGCGAATTGGCCTTTGCCGCCAAAGACACATCTGAATCTAAAAAGATGCTGGATGAAATTGCAAAAAAGTTAAACACCAGTTTCAACGACAGCAATTTTGACCAAAGTTTGAACGCCATTTCATTATCACTGAACGTCGATGCGGCCTTTGACACCGTTGATTCATTGGCAGGCGCATCCACCACAACCAAAAGCGGCACCGATTTATATCGCGCGGCCTTGCCGGTTTGTCGTGAAATGGCGATGGAGGTTTGCGCATCCACCGACGACCTTAACATCGCGGAAAGCAGTTATCAAATGGCAATCGAACAAGATTGCAATACCGTTGCCAAATCATATCAAACCCAAACCGACCAAGCCCGCGCCAAGGTCTTTGAATCTGGGGCCCTGCTGGACATGTCGCGTCTGAACATATACCAAAAGCGCAACTCTGATGACATTCTGACGTGCAAACAAAAAATGCTGGAAATGCTGACCAATTCCACTGTCTGTGGCGAAAATCTGGGCAAATGTTTGGACACAACTGGACGGTATATTGACCCAACCACAGGCACAGCATTCTTGACCACAGAATTGGCAAACTTGGCCGAACTAATCACCCGCCCAACCGCGGGCCAGACATGGACAACCGCCCCAGGGAACGATCGATTTGTATCATATCTAAATTCCAAAAAAACATTTTTGGAACCTGCAATGGAAAATTGCCAAGACATATCTGATTATGTATGGGATGAATTTATCGAAGACGCATTGGCACAAATCAAACTGGCCCAAGAAAAAAAACTGGAAGAAATGCGCCAATCTTGCACAACATTGACCACCCAATGTTTGGACACAACCGCCGATTCGATTGCTGAATTTGACGCACGTGCATTATCTATATTCGGCGTGGCGGCGGACAAGACTGTAAACGCCATGTGCGCTGACATTCGTACGGCCTGTACCGCATTGATGGAAACATCGGGCGGTGCCACCGATTGGACCACCGGCATGACCCAAATTGCTGCAAGCAAAACATATGAAACAATAATGCAAACATGTCGCGAAGTTGGTAAAAACTGCATCATTCAGGCCTGTACATCAATCTCGGGCAACTTTGGATTATGCGAAAACATCGACACATCAATTAATCGTAAATCAATTATCAATCCAGATTCGGAATGCCGCAAAGCCGTCAAAGAATGCATCGATTCGGCGGGCACCGACGCATTGCTTGCAATCCAACAGGTTCACCCACTGGACGCCAACAACTCATTCTATGAAGAAATGTATGGAATTACCAGTGCCGAAACCGGCATTATCGTCCCCGATGGCGCGACAGAAACTATTCAGTCCTGCATCAGCTCAACAGACAAAAACTGTGTTTTCGACAAATGCTACGAAGAATGTACTGATGTGGATAGCGTTGTCTGTTATACATGCCGTTTAACAGAACGCATCTGGGGCAACTGCGAAGTACCACCAACAACACAACTTAAAGAAGAGTCACATCACAACGTCATCAAAAAACCTTTGGACGGTGACACAGGCACATTATTGGCGTGGTTCTCGAAAAACACAGGCACGTCTGATCCAACAATTATGGACAGCTGTCGCGACACGACCTGTGGCGCGGGTTACGTCAACAGTGGTACCGGCTGTGTTCTGGCCAGTCAAATGACCGGTGATGGTACCGAATGTCTGGAAAGCAAACAATTCACCATCTATGGCGAACACACTAACTGTTGTGAAACCAATACATACGACGCATCAAAAAACTGTTGTCAAGGTGGCGCAAAAACAACCGCAATACGCCCAACACATTACTTCGGCGATCCAACAATCGCAGGACAATCCATCTGCACGCCATCCGCATCTTTCAGCACCGCAAACATCATCGCGGCATTTACAGACAACGGAACAACATACAATGTCGTATGCCTTGGCACCATCAACACCACCGCAGGTACCGCAACCGACGGATTCCCCAACGGCACATCCGTCAACTGCAGTGGCCCATTGGTATTTATTGACACATCATGGCGGTATGCGAAACTGACATCTGGCACATCAACATATGACATTTCGTCATATTTTAACAGCAGCGCCAACGCCGCATGCAAATACGACAGCACATCCGCCGAATGGAAAACATGTTCCAATTCTGCATCATGTGCACCAGAAAATTCGACCCTGAATAACTGGTACATATCATACACAAACGCATGCGCAACAGAATAACCCAAGACACACATGGAAATGAAAAAACAAATCGCCGTATTTTTATCAACACTGTTATTTGCCATCACCGCCTATGCATCGGGTGAACAGTGCGATGTCGCCAGTCAGACATTATGCACCGACGCGGGTTGCTATTGGGCAAATGGCGCGTGCCACGCCTGTGATGCCGGCACATACAGTCTTGGCGGCGAAGGATCAACCTGTGAAGACTGCGGCACCCCACCCAAGGGTACAGAATGGGACCCTGACGTTGTCGGAATTGGCGACGCAACAGATTGCGCATGGCGCATAACATGCCCCGCCGGCTACTCATACACCCGAAATTCTGGTTGCACAGCCGTATGCAACAGTGGCCGATTCTCAAATACCGAAACCACATATCGCGGCACACTAATTTCCAACAGCAATCAGGTTTGTCCATATACATGTGGTGCAAATTCCACAACAAATTCAGACGGCAAGGGTTGCACATGCAAAACCGGCTATCATACATCCGGTCAAGACCAGACACATACCGCCAACGATTCAAAAACATGTGTTGGCAACACATATAAAATCACATACAAGGCCAACGGCGGCACCGGCGACGACATCACCCAAGATGTCACATACGGCGCATCCGTCACACTAAAAGGTGCAAACACATTTTCACGCGATGGTTATACATTAAATGGCTGGAAACGCGACGGTTCTGACAGTTCCTATCTGTTGGGCCAAACCATTACATACAGCATTTATCCACCATCAGACATAACCCTGTTGGCTGTATGGTTGGGCAAATCATTCACCATCACATATAATTTAAACGGTGCATCTGGCACAGCACCCAACAATCAAATATGCACATTTGGTGGTCGCTGCACCGCAGCTGCCCCATCTGGCACATCAAAAACGGGCTATCTGTTTGCGGGCTGGGCCTGCACAATCACTGACACTGGCGCAGCGTGCAGCACTGCAACCGTTCAACCCACCGACAACATTGCAAATGTTTCAAATGGCGCGAACATAACACTAACAGCCCAATGGACCGAATGCCCCGCCGGCTATTATTGTCCAAACATCACAACAAAAAGCAACTGTCCAGCCGGCGCCACATCTGCCGTACGCAGTACAGTAATTACACAATGCTATTTATCAGGTGGCACAACAAAAATCTGCGATGGGGACAATAATTGTTATACACTGCCCGCCAGTGCTGGCCAACTATACTATCATTAAAACAGTTTAATATCTGAAATAACTTTATCTATCGCAGTGCGCTGATCCGATGGAAATCGCCCCAACACCCAGTCCGCCGGATTAATCGGCGATGCAAAATCACGCGGATGCCCAACCCCAATCCTAATACGTCTGTAATCACGCCCAACATGTGCATCAATTGACCGAATTCCATTATGACCGGCACTGCCACCACCAATTTTTTCGCGGCAATTTCCAACCGTAATATCCATATCATCATGAATCACAACAACATTTTCCAACGGTATCTTATAAAACGTCATCAATGACTGAACCGCAACGCCACTATTGTTCATAAACGTCTGTGGCTTTACAAAAATCACACGTCGCCCATCGACATCCACACGCGCAGTCATGGCGTTTTTTTCTACCTTCCACACTGTCGCATCACCTGCCAAGTGGTCCACCGCCATAAATCCAACATTATGGCGCGTGTTTGCATATTCTTCCCCCGGATTCCCCAGTCCAACAATCAAAACAGGTTTATTTTCTTGCATATTTATTACTCTTTTTTCTATTATATTATTACACAAAAGGAGACAAATATGAAAATAAAATCATTCGGCATTTTAACTGCTGCGTCCATCATGTTAACCTGCGGTGCAGCCAATGCAAATCTCTTGTTTGATATTTACGCCGGCGGCACATACGGCATCGGCGGCTATACCATGTTCATGGACGGCGAACATATTTCTAAATCATCCCAATCATATGGGGCTGTATTAGGTATGGATATTCCAATGTTCCGCGTTGAACTGGAATACAATTATCTGGACGCAGACGCTGGCAATTTTAACATTGGGTTAATTAACGCCTATTTCAAATTACCAACACCTGTGGTCAAACCATACATTGGTGTCGGCATTGGTTCCACATTTGACAGCAAATACGAACCCACCACAAACACCCAAATCAACTTGGACGACACAGTGGTATACCAAGGCATGTTGGGCATAACACTGGATTTGCCAGTCGTTCCATTTAACATCGATGTTGAAGGTCGCGCCCTGTACGCCCCTGACATCTACGAAGCCGCAGATATCACACCTGACCTGTTGCAATACGAAGGTCGCGTAAAATTGCGCTATGTATTTTAAATAACATTTCGGGGGGCGCACGCCCCCTGAATTAACAATCACATGGGAACAAATTCATATGCTGACACTGATTGATGGCAATTCATTATTATTTCGCGCATATTATGGCGTACACAGTCGCCTGACACGCGCCGACGGCACCCCAACTGGGGCAGTGTATGGATTTTTCAACATGATATTACCGGTATTGTCGGCGGCATCCCCTGACGACGCATTTGTATGCATATTCGATGCATCACGCATCACTTTTCGCCAAGACATTTACCCAGAATACAAAATGAATCGGTCCGAAACACCGGCCGATCTTATTGCCCAAGGCCAAATGATTCAATCTGGCCTGACCGCAATTGGTATGCCGGTCCTGTGTATTCCCAATGTCGAAGCCGATGATGTCATCGCAACACTGGCACGCCAGAACTGTACACGCCCAAACAACACCCGCATTATTACCAGTGACAAAGACTTAATGCAACTGGTTTCAGATTGCGTATTTTTGTACGACGGAATGAAGAGCCGCGAAATCCGCGAACCAGATGTATTTGAAAAGTTTGGCGTTGCCCCATCTCAGGTTATTGATGTTCAATCCCTGATGGGCGACACGTCTGACAACGTCCCAGGGGTTCGTGGCATTGGTCCTAAAAAGGCGGCCGAACTTATCACACAATTCGGCACACTGGATAATCTGTACGCCAATCTTGACGCGGTTCAAAATGAACGCATCCGCAACCTGTTGCGCGACAGTCGCGACATGGCATACATTTCAAAGAAATTGGTCACACTAAAGGATGATGTTGATTTATCCAACCTGACCATTTCACCATTTGTATTTAATACCGCCGCCGCATTAGACTTTGTTCGCACACAAATTGAAAGCAACTCGCTGGCGGCCAAGATTGAAAAACTGTTCCCAACATCACAACAACAGCCCGCGCAATCATCACCCCCCCAGCGTAAAATCGAATGCGAAACAATCACAACGCTGGACGCGCTGGACAAATACTTGTCGCGCATTGATCGCATACTGGCAATCGACACAGAAACCACCGGTTTAAATCAGACTACAGACAAAATTGTTGGCATATCATTGGCCATCGACGATACCCATGGCGCGTACATTCCAATCCGTCATCGCAGTGGCACATCCGATCTGTTTGGTGGCACAGATATTGCACCAAATCAACTGCCACTGGAATCCGTTTATAAAAAACTGTGGCCCATATTCACAAATCCAAACATAATCAAGATTGGCCATAATTTAAAATACGACCTGCACATCATGGCAAACGAAGGATGGCCCACCAACCAAATCCATCCAATCGATGACACAATGCTGCTGTCATACGTGCTGCATGGTTCATTGCATGGTCATGGGCTGGATGAATTGGCATTAAAATACCTTAATCACACAAACATTAAATTTGCATCACTTTTTCCGCCCAAAACCCGCGATGCCGACATGCACTTTGACACATTGCAAATTAACGACGCATGCATGTACGCCGCCGAAGATGCATGTATCTGTCGCGCGCTGTACGACATTATGCACCCCGAACTGACCCGCGATGAAAAGTTGCGGCATTTATACGAAACATGCGATTTGCCATTAATGCCGGTATTGATGCAAATGGAAAGAATTGGTGTATTGGCCGACCGTCAAAAACTGCAACAACTGTCCACAGTATTCCACACACAACTTCAGACCCTTGAACGCGAAATCTGGGAACTGGCTGGCCACGAATTTAATATCGCCAGTCCTAAACAACTGGGTGCAATATTATTTGACGAACTAAACCTGCCTGCGAATAAAAAGCGTTCCACCGATGCAGACAGTTTGAACGAATTAGTCGATGCGCATCCGATTATTGAAAAGATATTATCTTGGCGTTCTATTGCAAAACTGGCCGGCACATACGCGGACGCATTGCCGCGCCAAATTGCATCTGATGGCCGTATTCACACAACATATTTGCAGACCAGTACAAATACCGGCCGCCTGTCCAGTCGCGATCCCAACCTGCAAAATATTCCAATCAAAACCGCACTGGGCGAAGAAATCAGAAAATGTTTTGTCGCCCCATCTGGTCGCGTTCTGATATCGGTCGACTATTCCCAGATTCAATTACGCCTGCTGGCCGATATGGCGAATGTAAAAACGTTCAAAGAAACATTTAACAACGGCACCGACATTCACAACCAAACCGCCCGTCGTATATTTAACATCCCAGACAACGAACCGGTTCCACGTGAACTGCGTCGTGCCGCCAAAACTGTTAATTTTTCCATAATCTATGGTATATCATCATTCGGCCTGTCCACGCAACTGGGGGTCAGTCGAACAGCCGCCCAAGATTTAATCAATACCTATATGGCAGGATTGCCAGAAATTCGGGAATACATCGACCGAACAAAACAGTTTGCCACCGAACACGCCTGCGTTTACACCCCATGGGGCCGCCGCATTGAACTGCCAGATGTCAAAAATCCACGCCTGCGTGCATACGCAATGCGTGCTGCCATCAACGCCCCAATCCAAGGATTCGAAGCCGACCTGATGCGGCGCGCCATGGTGGAAATTGATAAAAACATTATCAAACCAAACTCTGACAAAATCCGCATGATTATGCAGGTTCACGATGAAATGGTATTTGAATGCGACACCGAGCACGCCACACATTTTGCCAACGAAATCAAATCCGCCATGGAAAATATCACACAACTATCGGTCCCCTTGGTCGCAGAATATGTTATCGGCCCCGCATGGGGGAAATAATAAAAAATCCCCCGATTGGGGGATTTCTTAAGTCGCTTTAATTGTATGGATTGAAATAACAGGTAGATGTAAACTTTTGGGTTCCCGAAACAATGCGGTCTG
>JAFTNY010000008.1 GCA_017451625.1 Alphaproteobacteria bacterium | reverse complement strand
GTTTATTGTCATGTATGGTGTATTGCCGCGTGGCAGACACCAAGCGTACTGTTGAATCGGCGTGCCATTTGATTGCAGTGGTATGAAGTATATCGATTCGTTGTTGGTGTCAAATAAGATTCTGGATGCACCGTTTTCGATGTTGCTGACCAGTGTGCCGTTGCGCATGTTAATCAAGAACAGGCGTGTGTCTGTTTCGTTGCGGCGATTGCCGAACTTTTGAACCGCGATATATGGGCGTGCGCCATATGTTGCCACAACTTGGAATGGACGAACGCTGATGCCAATGTGTTCGATTGTTTCCCATTCGCCCTTGTCATTCAGATAGCACAGTGAATATTTACCTGATTTAATCTGTTGATTCTTTAGTCGTGTTTGTATTGCGGTTAACATTATTTCTTACCGGTCTTGCGTTTTTGTTTTGTTTCTGTTTTGAATTGGATGTCGCGCAATTTTTTGTATTCGCCGTCCATGGCACATAATTCTGCGTCGGTACCCATTTCGACAATTTGGCCGTCTTTGATTACGCAAATTATGTCCGCGTCCAGAATTGTCGACAGACGGTGGGCAATAACGAATGTTGTACGACCACGCATCAGATCATTTAATGCGGACTGAATCAATTTTTCACTTTGTGTGTCCAGTGCAGATGTCGCTTCGTCCAGCAGCAATATTGGCGCGTCTTTTAATATTGCACGCGCGATTGCGATTCGTTGCTTTTGGCCACCTGACAGTAATCCGCCCCCTTCGCCAACAGATGTTTTATAGCCCTGAGGGAATTCGTTGATGAATATGTCGGCATTTGCGGCGCGTGCGGCGGCCACAACTTGGTCATGTGTGGCATCAGGACGGCCGTATTTGATGTTGTCTTCGATGGACCCGTTGAACAGGAATACGGATTGTGAAACCTCGGCAATATTTTGGCGGATGGATTTCAGTGTGTATTTTTTGATGTCTGTTTTATTAATTGTTATTTTTCCGATTTGTGGGTCATAAAAACGTTCCAACAGATTAAACATTGTGGTTTTGCCGCCCCCAGATGGACCGACCAATGCGCATACCTTGCCGGCAGGTACATGCAGGTTGATGTTTTTCAGAACTGGTTCGTTTGGATTGTATGCAAAGGATACATTATGAAAACCGACAGACATGTTTTTCGCCGTCAGATCGCGTGCGTCTGGGGCATCGACGATGTCGGGTTTGCTGTCCAAGAATTGGAACAGGATTTCAGCCGCCAACAGACCATGTTGTAATGTGTCGCCGGTGGATGTAATGCTTTTTGCGGGTTTGTATGCCGCGGTCAGGGCCAGTAAGAATGCAGTGAAATCACCGGTTGAAATTGCACCGCTGGCGATAAAGTGGCCGCCCATAATCATGGCAATACACAGCCCGATTGAAATCATAAACTCCATCAATGGTGAACGCAGGGCGTTGGCCTGTGTGCTTTTGTACGCGTTGACAACAGAACTGTTCAATACATGTGCAAAGTTTTTTTCTTCGCGTTCTTCGGCGGCAAAGGCCTGAATTGTTTTTATGCCATGCAATGTTTGGTTTAACTGTTGCGATACATTGTTGGCAATACCGAATGATTGACGGGACAATTTGCGGCGTTTACGCATGATTAGAACCATTGGAATCATAATTGCCGGCGCCAAGAACATCAAGACCAAGCACATTTGGTGGGCATAGTAGAACATCAACGCCAGTGTCATAACCAGTGTGGCAACATTTTGGACAACCTTGATAACGGTGCCTGTGACCAGATTTAAAACTGCGCCGGCCTGAACGCCAAAGTAGTTCAAATTTTTTCCAATACCGTCGGCGTAAAAGCGCGACAGGTTCATGTGTACCATATGCTTGTATATTTTCTTTTGCAGATTGGCACTGGCCAACAGGCCGCCCTTGGACATAATCAAGGATTTGGCATAGGTAAATGCGCCCTTGGCACCAAAGGCAACAATGACCTGAATCCCCAGCCAATATACGGCATCAATGCTTTTTTCAATGAACGCCTTGTCCACCACCTGTTGTACAATGGTAATGGTGTACGCTTCGGCACCGGCGGCCAAAATAGTAAAGATAACACCCGCCAACAGCCATTTCCAATATGGTTGACCGATTTCGCGCCATACGCGACCATACAGGGACCATTTAATACGACCGTTGGATTCATCGCCTTTGATAAAGGACTTTATTTTATTAGAAATTTTCTTAATCATAGCCCACATATTATAAGAGATGGGATGAAATATGTCTAGTGCAAAAGAATCTTTGGGTTGTATTCATTTTTAATTTGACAATGTGTGAAAAAACGTATAAAATGCGTTCGCTTTCTGATAAAGAAAGTGCAAAGTTTTGGGGTCATAGCTCAGTTGGTAGAGCACCTGCTTTGCAAGCAGGGGGTCGTCAGTTCGAGTCTGATTGGCTCCACCAAAATAACAAGGGGAGGGGACGTAAGTCCCTTCTTGGGTTTAATAAAGGTAATAAGCGTTAAAGGGGGTGAATGACATATGGTGAAAGTTCTGGTTCGCGATAATAACGTAGAACAGGCGTTGCGCGTTGCAAAACGTAAATCACAGAAAGAAGGCCTGTACCGCGAAATGAAAGAACGTCAGCGTTATGAAAAACCAACAACAAAACGCAAACGTTTGAAAGAAGAAGCCGTTCGCAACGAAAAGAAACGTCAGTCGAAACAGCGTATGGTTTTCGGGTTCTAAATATATCTGTAAAAAAAATCCCCAAATTTGGGGATTTTTTTTATTTCTTGCCTTTGGCCTTGGGTTTAGATTTTGCAGGCGCTTTTTTTGCCGATGCCTGTTTTGGTGCAGGTGCACGCTTGTATTCGCCGTATAATGCAACACCACACATGCATGCAATCATTGCAGCGACAGCAGCGATTAACCCTTCGATTAAGCCATCAGAAAAATAGCAAAAGAAAATGATTGCGACAATCATCGCGATTGTATAACCCAAATTCTTGGATAGTACGTTTGCCCATTTGTCAAACATTTTGATTTTCCCCCCTTAGTGTTTATCTTTGGATGTGTGTATTATATCACAAGCGGTGCGCATTATTCCATGAAAAAAGACCACCATGCGGTGGTCTTTCCAAAGGAGATACAATGAATAAAAAACAAAACACTGTTTGTGATTTCGGACTTATAAAATCACGTGCCCGCCCAGACGTGCAGTCTTTGGAATCGGGCCAAAGGATGAACGCGGGCTGACATAAATGTTGCCTGTGATGATGAAATCGCCACAGAACTGCAACATATTCACATCACGCAGGAACAGGTTCCCGTTGATACGAATATCACATGGTAATGTGTATTTGCGCATGTTTTGCAGATACAGATTACCGTTAACTTGTGCGCCGTTTTGCAGCATTGCGCCGGCACCGCGACTGTCAATTATCACATCGCCCCAAAAGCGGTTTTTGACGGTGGCGGTTTGTTGCTTTACAACCTGAACATCTGATTTCTGTACAGGAACAACGTTAATTGCGGGTTCGATCTTTTTATTTGTTTTTGTGTCGACACGCATTGGTAATGTTGGTTTTTTGCGTGGTGTGATGCTGCGTGGGGCAGGGGCATCGGTAATCGATACCTGATGCGTGACCGGTACGGGTTCGGCAACAACAACGATTTGATTGCGGCGGCATCCAACAATATCAATGATTAACATTGAAAACAGTACAATAATCGCAATCAATAATGTGATGTTTACCAGTCCTACAACATCCAAACGGCACACCCAGTTCCAAAAACGACGGCACAATTTTGCAATCATACGAAATGGCCAGCAGATAATATTCCATACGCGTGACCAGAATGTACGACGTGTGCTGCGGCGTGTATTCTTTTTATGTGCAGGTCGGCGTGTGCTTTGAACACGACGCGCGGCACGTTTAATCTTTAATTTCTTGAACATTATTATCACCCCTGTGGTTGATTAATGAGTTTATGTCCTAAAAATAATATTTGTCAATATGTTTGTCAAGTGTTTTTTTGTCAAAATATTTGTTTGTCAAAAAAAGATGCCCCCCGCGGAGATAAGAAAAAATTTTTTGGGGGGCGTGTTTTTTTATTTGTTTTGATTTTAGTGGAATCTTGTAAAGCGTTGGAGGTTCGAAACTATCAAGTGATATAGTGCGGTGTATTTGAACATATGTTCTTATTCCACCAGCCCTCCAACATTTGTTGGTTTGGGCGGTTTTACGTCAAACCTGACGCACTTGAAGAGATTTCGACATCTCGCACAAACAGATTCGGGTTGTGCAGTTTGTATTATATTGATTTTTTCATTTTTTGCCAGTCTTTTGTTTTGACCTGATGGGGGGTGGTGCGCTATGCTGGGGGGATGATGAAATGTTGTTTTTGTTTTTTGGGGTGTTTATGGCTGGCGGCGTGTTCTGTTGCGCGTGTGGGGGTGCGTGATATGGAATTGGTGCCGGTGGATGCAGGACAATATCAAATTGCCACACATCAACGGATTACAGATAAAAAGGCACCTGTGCATATTTATATAGAGGGCGATGGATACGCATTTGATGCATGGGGGCGGCCGACAGATAATCCAACCCCACGTGGCACGTTTTTGCGGGATTTGGCGGCACGCGATTCGGCAAAAAATGTCGTATATGTGGCGCGACCATGTCAATATATTATGTCGTCGGCATGTGAACGTTCTGATTGGACGGATGGACGTTTTTCGCAACAGATTATAGATTCAATGGCCAATGTTATACGGCAGGTTGCCCAGTCGCGGCCGGTGATATTGGTTGGATATTCGGGGGGCGCAATGGTTTCTGGGCTGATTATTTCGCAAAATCCGGATATTGATGTGAAAAAGTGGATTACCATTGCGGGGGTTCTGAATCATGCGGATTGGACAGAATATTTTGGGGATGCGCCATTGGCATCGTCTGTTGATATGACCAATTTGCCAGATGTTCCACAGGTGCATTATATTGCGTATGGCGACAAGGTTGTGCCGAATCGATTGTCGCGGCAATGGATTGCGCCAGATAAGTTAGAGATCGTATCCAGTGCGACGCATGCCAATTTTCCAAATATAAATTTAGATTTTAAGTATTGACAAAATATACTGTTTGTATTATATGTGTGGTATGGGCGATATAACAATCTTTCCGATATTTAATCAGGCGGTCCCGCATGTGTGGGATGATTTTCTACGTATTCGTATTGCCGCGATGCGTGTTAATTATAACATAGAAATGACGGCAGATGAAATTGCACGTGTGATGCACGACATGCAGGTGGCGTGGAATCATTATGCGTTTAATTTTGCATTTGGGGCATATGATGGGACAAATATGGTTGGTTGTATTCATGGCGACTGTTCCAAGCGTGTGGCATCGATTCGTCATTTGTATGTTTTACCAAAATATCAAGGGCTGCGTATAGGCAGCAGACTGATGAATGCCGCCGAGGCAGCAGTATCGGTCGCCGCCAATAGTTTGGATTTGGTGTCGTTGGGGCATGCCGAAGATTTTTATAAAAAACGTGGCTGTGTGGCCCCACTGAATACCAATGTGTTTGTAAAAAATGTTGTCGGAACAGGACGCTGTCAGGCGGTCCCGCTGTTTTGGTGTCCGGCATCTGTGTCGCGTGCCTGCGATGATTTATCGCATGTTTCAAATTGTTCGTTTGATGTTGGGGCCGTTAACCAAGAACATCGACCAACCTTTGTTTATCGTGATGTTGATTCAAATATTGTGGGGTACGGAATGGTTGGTGCAAATGGTAATAATACCGACGATGTGCGTATCTGTACACAGTTTAAGTCGGCGACCAGTTTTGTTCAACGTCGATTAAATAATGCCATAAATGGATATTGTGCGCAGGTGTCTTTGGTGGCCAATGGGCATGCAAGATAGGCGGAGTGTATGGCGAAAAGAAAACGTGATTTAGGAATTATGGACATTCCGTTGTCGTGCAGCCTGTTTATGGAACAGGCGTATTATCGGTGGCGGCCATATGTGGTACCGTTGTCGACAGATATGCAAGAATATATTCATGAATGGAATTTGGCGTTGGTGGATGTTATGCGTATGGCGTGCATGCGACCTTATTTGGGTGGTATTGGCCAGCAACTGATAGATGGCACGCTGCGCAGTGATCGTTATCTGTCGTCATGTTTGGAACATGCGGCGAATGTGCCAATGCATTCGTTGCATTATGCGCTGCGTTTTACCGAAGGGGTTAATTTTCTGGCAAATAAGATTGAGCAGAATCCAAAACTGTCTTTTGTTGATTTGGGGGCAGGGCTGTCGCCGATGGCGGCGGCGGTTCAGACCGAATATAATATCGGAAATGCATATATCATTGATGTTCCGGAAATTACAGATGCCTATATCCGTACCGCAGAATTGGTTGGTGGGCGGGTGCCACGTGCAATCACGTGGGATGCAGCCAAGGAATTGGCGGTGTCGCACAAGATGGATGCGATTGTGGCATTGGGTGTTTTGCACTATATGGATATCGAAGAACAAATTAGGCGACTGCAATTTATTAATGCGCATATTCCAAGCTTCTTGTTAGAGGTTAAGTATAATAATAACTCAAAGACGGCAGGGCAGAATACGTTTGATCTGCAGCGGTTGCAGTCTTTGCGGATGTTGGTGTCGAATACCCAGACGTTGGAAACGACAATGATAAAAAATTCATTGCAATATTTGACCAGTTTTATTCGGGCGATGCCAGACAGAAAGTATTTTCTGCAAAATGACAGGTCTTTGTTTTTTAGTCGATAATAAAAATCCGCCGTTTGGGCGGATTTTTTTAATATACGGGATAGTCGCGTGGATAGTCTTGGTTTGGGTGTGCCAAATCGGACTTAACACCACAACCCGCAACGACCAGACCAGAAAGAACAAGAAGGTATATGAATAATCTTTTCATGATTCATATTATAGAGTGCTGTGGGGTGGGTGTCAAATTTTTCGTTGTTGGGATTTATTTATGTACTGATTTATGATAAAATTCACATGTATTGCCCAAATGGAAAGAGAGAGAATATAAAATATGGCCGGTCAAAAACTGTCGCGTGATTTTAAGTTGCTTATCACGTTTTCTGCGTTGCGTAATATTTCGGATTTGTTTCTGGGGACATTTTTGGTGTCTTTTATTATGCATCTGTCGGCCAGCCAGATTGTATCGGTATCAATGTATAAATTATTTGAATATGCTGCGACGTGTGCGGGGTTCTTTCTGTTCGCCCAATGGTGCAAGCGTTATAACAAGGTCGCGGTGTTTGCACTGAATTTGATTCCAAAGATAATGCTGCTGGTGGCGATTATTATGTTGGGGGATAGGGTTGTTGACTGGGTGATTCCGTTGGGACTGTTGTATGGTATTGGGGCGGCAATGTATCATCTGCCAATGAATTCGATGGTTGGTGAAAAGATCGCATCTAATATGATGAACCGATATATTGGGGCCAAGAATACTGTTATTTATATTGTTAAAATTTTGACGCCGGTGTTGTTGGGAATCTTTATTGATACAGGATCGTATGTCGATATGGCGTATGTGATGCTGGGGCTGACGGTCGTGGAATTGGGGTTGTGCTTTGGGCTTAGTCCGTCGCAGCATAAAACACGTCGGCCGATTGATTTTGTTGGGTTCTTTCGATGTATGATGCGATTCCCAGTTATTCGCACAATGTTTCGAATGGAGGTTCTGCGTGGTTTTGGTGTGGGACTGTTGGGGACGGTAATTACGATGTATACCGTATATATGTTTCATACAGATTTAAATCTGGGGATTTTTACAACGATATTTGCAATCTTTTCGATTATTACGTCGTGGGCATTTGGGCGATGGGGGCGGCGCAAATTGTATCCATATATGTTGGTTGTGGCGATGATTGTTGTGTTGGCCGCGATGAGTATATTTGTGTGGAATACGACACCGGCGACATTCTTGCTGTATAATTTTGTGTATGCGACGGCGATTGTGCTGATGGAACAAATCAGCAGTGTGACGATTTTGAATCTGTCGAAATCAAAATGCGTGACGGCAAATCATCGGATTGAATACTTTGTTTTTCGGGATTTTGCATTGTTCTTGGGGCGTTGGGTTGGTTTTGTTGGGTTGATGTACATTGGTGTGTTTGGGGGCTATGCATGGTTGCGATGGTACTTGGTTGCGATAACGGCGACAATATTGGTTGCCGGCGCAATGGCGGCCACAATGTCGCGCCATATTCGCGGACGATAAGAAGTGTTGTATGTTTTGGCAGCCCCAACATCGCTCCTCGATACGCAATAAATAAAATCAAAAAAATCTCCCTTGGTCGATTTTTTAAGATTTTTCTAATTGTGTATTCTCGTATTCGCCATGCGTGCCTGTGGGCGTTGCCCACGAAAACTGCGTTTTCATATGGTGCATGTGCACCAATAACGGCACTCTGGCGTATCCGGTTGGGTCTGCTGATTCAAAATAAAACGACCACCAAACGGTGGTCTTTTTATTTTGGCAGCCCCAACCGGATTCGAACCGGTGTTCTCGCCTTGAAAGGGCGGTGTCCTAGGCCTCTAGACGATGGGGCCAAAACTGCCATGTTCATAATCGAACGCCGGCAAATTATACATGTTGTTTGCCGGCTTGTCAAGTGATTATCTGTGATTTTATTCCGCAGGTGTCGCGTTTGCATCTGGGGTGTCTGATGGGGCGGCGGTGTCTGGCAATGTCGCAACCTGATTAAAGATGATTTCTTTGCCGTCGTTTGCAATCAGGGTTAATTTGCCATCAGATAATTCGTATCTTTCAACCGTTGGCATGAATTGAAAGTATTCTTGCTCGGTTTCCATGGCTTCGGGATCGCCCATCATCATGGTTGATGCAAATTGACCAAAACTGATGTTGTCGCCATCTACCGCATAGCCGCCGTTATACAGGTTGACAACGCGTCCATAAACGCGCATTTCGGCAGGGTCAAATGATATTGTAATATCAACCCCAGGTTGTGCAGATACAAAGTTTGCGCCCTTTAATAATTCTGGGTTTGGTGTGTCTTTGCCACACGCGCCCAAGGCCAGTGCGCATACGCCGGCGACCAATAAATTGAATTTCATATGATTCTCCTTTGCTGGTTTTTTGTTTATATGCATATTATAGAATACATTTATAAATAATAAACAAGAAAAAACACCAAAAATAAAAAAACGCATTCTGACGAATGCGTAAATACTGGCGGGATTGACGGGGTTGTAAATTCCCATCTGTGGCGCGTCGCCACGATGGGCCCCTTTCACTACGTAAGGTTCAAACGGCGCATTCGCTTGTTTTAACCAACTGGCGTTCCGAACCCTGCGGGTTCTTCGCCCCGTCAAAATAAAAAAAACGCATTCTGACGAATGCGTAAATACTGGCGGGATTGACGGGGCTCGAACCCGCGACCTTCTGCGTGACAGGCAGACGCTCTAACCAGCTGAGCTACAACCCCTAAAGCGTTATGCATATTATACTGTTGCGGGAATAAATGCAAGTGTTTTTTTTGATAAATGTAAAAAATCTGATAGGGCAATGTAAGGTAAAAAAATCCTAGACATTTTGTAGTGTGTGTATGATATACTGCGTATGAAACAATTTTAAACCAAAGGGGGTTATTATGAAAAAGATTTCAATGGCTGTGTTGGCGGCGGTCTTGACAATGGGGGCGGCGTCGGCGGACTTTGAAGGGCCAACTGCACCGGCGGCCACTGCGCAAAATGCCAAAGGTGGCTTTGTTGGCGGTGCAGAAACAATCGTTACGGTTAAGCAGGTTAATGAAATGCGCGATGATGTGCCGGTTATTGTCAAAGGAAATATTGTCCAACGTATGGGCGATGAAAGATATTTGTTTGAAGATGCAACAGGTTCAATCGCAGTTGAGATTGACGAAGACAGTTGGCGCGGTCAGACGGTTAGTCCGGCCGATACTGTTAAACTGTATGGCGAAGTTGACCGCGGTATCTTTAAGACAGAAATTGATGTAGATTATGTTGAAAAGATGTAAATAAATCCCCCAATCGGGGGATTTTTTATTTGTGTGTGGCGTGGGTTATTTATAATATGTATGTGTAATGAAGTTGGAATCTGTTGGTATTTTGATTGGTCTGCGCCCGATGAATGAACGCGATTCGATTGCGCGGGTTTTTACACGTGATTTTGGGGTCTTGGTTGGTGTCATGCGTGGTGCGATTGTTGCCAAGAAAAACAGACCGTTATTGGGACAGGTTGGGGCGGTGTCTTGGAATGCGCGGTTGGATTCGCAACTGGGGGTGTTTCATTGGGATGCAGAAAAAAATTTGTCGGCATCCTTGATTATGGATGCAGGACGATTGGCGTGTATGAATGCGGCGTTTGAATTGTTGGTTGCGTTATTGCCAGAACGTGAATCGTATGCTGGACTGTACAATCATACATATGACATGTTGTGTGGTTTGGCAACAGGGGACACAGAAGATGTGTATTTACAGTGGGAAATAAATCTGTTGCGTGAATTGGGGTATGCGCTGGATTTGACCAAGTGTTCGGGATGTGGGGGGGCGGAAAATCTGCGTTGGGTGTCCCCACGTACAGGGCGCGCGGTGTGTGCAACGTGTGGTGCGCCCTATGCCGATAGACTGTATCCATTGCCGGTTGGATTGGGGACCACAATGCGTTTTCTGGATAGCGTTTGTCAACAACAGGGAACAGAAATTCCATTGATGCGGCGGATGTTGAATTTAGTGCAAGAAAGATAGATTTATTCCTTGCAGTTTTATGAAAATTTGCTATGGTGATTGCGTTCAACATAAGTAAGGAGAAAATCATGACTTGGACAATCTTGGTACTTGTATTGGGTATCGCACTGTACATGTTTGGCGGCATGATGCTGAAAAATGACGGTAAGAACCCTGCAATCTTGAAAAAAGCAATCAGTGTTATCGCTGTTATTATGGTCGCGGGCAGCGTTTGCCGTCTGTATGTTCCATATTATTTGACCAGTGTAAATCCTGCAATTCTGCAAGAAATGGCCGAAGGTATGCAGGAACAGCAGAATGCAGAAAAGAACAAAGCAATTCGTAAACATGTTCGTGAAAGAGCATTTGAAATGACAGAACATGCACCAATCTTGGGTAACCCAGAAGCCAAAAAGACAATTTATGTCTGGACAGCGGCATCGTGTGGTTATTGCCGTCGTGTACATGGCGAATTGGATCGCGTAATGAAATCACGTGATGATGTGAAAGTTGTTATTAAAAACTTCTCGATTCATGGTGTGATGTCTGATGGTCCAGCACGTGCGATGATCGCGGCGAACATGCAGGATCAGGCAAAGGCAGCAAAGTTTGTTGACTTGGTTATGACAAAAGAATATCGCCCATCTGAAAATATCGAAGATCAGGAAAAGTTGGCAGCTGCAATCGAAAAGAACTTGATGAAGTTTGCCAAGGAAGCGGGCTTGGATGTAGAACAGTTGAAGACAGATATGGGCAGCGACGTTGTTGCACAGGAATTGGCAAACGTTCGTGATTTGGCCAATACGTTCGAAATCACAGGTACACCATTCTTGATTATCGGTGAAGAAGCGTTCCCAGGGGCAATCCCAGCGGATCAGATTAACGCTGCATTGGACAAATAATAAAAAATCCCCCGATTGGGGGATTTTTTAGTGGTGGTTAGTGTAAGTGGCAAGTGGTTAGTGGTGGAAGCCGCCTATTTGTCATTCCGGCGCAGGCCGGTATCTGTTGTTTTATGTATTCATAGTTTTTAATATTCAAGCGCAAGAAGCAGCCAGAACGCAATGGATCCCCGCCTGCGCGGGGATGACGACGGTGTTTAAGTTTTGTCTCTTTAATAAGTATCGTCATACCGGCCTGCGTCGGGATGACGACGGTTTTTAATTTTTTTCTCTTAAATCCCTGCGTGGGGATGATGACGTTTTTATACTAAAATCACACTTGCAAAAATGGGGCGAATGTGGCAGAATATATGGCGTACAGAAGAAAAATAACTGCCGAATCCAATGGGACGATTGTTGTCGGCAAAATATTCAAAAATTTAATCCCAGATTTCTGCATTTTTTGACTCCCACTTTGTGCCGAATCTAAACGTCGGTTTGGGGTTGGCGATGTGTTGTGTAAGTACAGCATCGGCGTATTTGCAGGTGTCGGCCGGCAGTGCAGTTGGAACGTATTGTTATTCAGATTGGGAGTATCCAGGTGACTTATTGGTTGTTGCATGTGAATGTGATGCAAAAGGTTATACGGTGGACGATTGTTCAACGTCTGAACCTGATGGTACGTGTTATTTGGGTTCGTCTGGTGGTGTAGACTATTATTGTGATTATGGTGGTGAAAGTGCATGTAATTTCTGTAATTGTAGTAGTGGTTGTTCCGAATGGAGTTCGCCAGATTCATCTGGGGTTGTGACACGTACGTGTGAAGATGTTGATGATAGTCAATATTATTATTGTAATATTTCACAGCAAACCGAATACGGCTGTGGGTCGGGGTGGCACAAGGTTTCTGGGGGAACCCCAGCTACAAGTTGGGTAACCTGTTCGAGGTGTCCGACTTTTAAATCTGTGTCAGGTAATATTTATGGTAATACCAGTACAGGGAATAGAGTTGATATTGCTGGTTGTTATTTGCCCG
>JAFTNY010000007.1 GCA_017451625.1 Alphaproteobacteria bacterium | reverse complement strand
TTCTGGCAACTTCTTGCACCTGAACTCTAAAGCGCCTTGTCATTGCGAGCAAACGCCAGTTTGCGTGGCAATCCAGTTTCATGTATTCCTTATTTGTATTCACAGACTGGATCGCCGCGGCTGCGCCTCGCGATGACAATGCTTTTAAGACTTAAACACACGAACCGCCCAGAACACAATAGCTCCCGACCTGCGTCGGGGATGACGAATGAGTAAATATATAATTGTACCACGAAGTCTTGGCGAAGTGGTCGCTGCACTAATCATATACCACTTATGACTCACCACTAAAAAATCCCCCAATTGGGGGATTTTTTTAATCGTCTTCGGCAACAATATCTGCGACCCATTGCTTCATCGCTGTTGGGCTTGGTTCGGCATCTGCGTCACCATTTACAGACATACATGTCACAATCTGCTGTTTGCACGCGTTAATCGCAATGTTTGCGCGTGAATCAGAATAATTGTTCTGTGCCAAACATGCCGATACATCCGATATGCAGTTTTCGGCATAGTCTGCAACAATTTCGTCCTGCATTGCCTTGATTTGTGTCAATGTGCGTTGCAGGTATTCTTTTACTGCGTTGTTCGCCGGATTATACGACTTGTCATTTGTTTCGCCTGTGTATGTGACATCCTGACATTTGTTCAATACTGACATGCACATGCCATAATTTTTATTGTTTGCCTTGTCGTAATATCCGATCTTGTACTGCAGGAACTTGGACATATTATCTGACGGTGCTGCCACAGGGGTTGCGGTTACAGTCGCGTTGATGTAGTCGCTTAATGTTCCCTTGGTGGACGTGTCGTTCCATGCGTTGCAACTTGCGTCTGTACACACGCCATCGTTAATCTTGGTATAATTCCATGTTGCATACAGGTTTGTTGTGCTGTATGTGTATCCGCCGCTCATGTTGTCGCTGATTGCCTGCCCTGGGGTGGAACCAACAACGATTTCGCCATTAACAATGTATTTGCCGGTCGGATCCAAACAGTTTTCATAATCTGAACCGCAGACGAATTCGTCCTGCATACATGAATCCAGTGCGTTAACACATCCGCGCAGGTCATAGGCATTTTTCTGCTGGGCTACCAACAGACGTGCGCGTTGCAGAACGCTTTTCGCATTGCGGACGGTCTGGCTCATTTCTTCATTTGTGTCGGTCAAACTGCGTTCGTATGCGATACACTGTTTGTCGATTTCCAAATCGTACGAATTTGTAATGATTGAAATATCGACACCCTGGGCCTGACATTCAGACAAGACCGCGGTTTTGCAACGTGATGTCGCGGTTTTATACAGTTGTTCGCCACGCTGATTGCTGATTGACGATGTGTTGGTCTGGTTGCCGAACAGTGCAGACAGATCAAACCCTGTGCTGTCGATGCTGAAATCCAACAACCCAGACAGGTCGAAACTTAAACCTGTTTCGGTCGACGACGCGGTTCCTGATTTTACTTCTACAATCAAGTTCTTGATCTTATCCAAATCGTGCTTTAACTGGTTGTTGTCCGACGACTTTTGCATTTGCAATTCTGCTTCGGTCTGGCTGAACAGAGTTTCGATTTCGTCGCTGGTCAAACCAATGTACTGAATCTGCTGTGCAACGTCCTGCAATGCCTCGGTTGCTTCTTTCAATGCAGTTTCTGTCTTTTCATAATTCTTCAGGTTTTTGGAACAACTGCAACGTCCCTGATTGTCGTCCAGAACATTACAGAAGTTATCCATACACTGTGTATATTGTGCCTTGCAGAAATCGGTCAATTGTGCCAATTCATCCATAGACTGTGCGGCCGTTTCTGTTGTTTCTGCAACAGGTGTACTTTTTGCACCAACCGATGTGATTGTCGGTATACGTGCGCGCACCGCGCTGGCACGTGTGCTGACGCGCCCTGTGTATAATGGTTTATTTACAGTGTCTGTCTGAACAATCGATGCGTTGGTTGCTGCGCGTGCGGCAACGGTTGGTGTGCCAGATTGCATCGCGCGACGCGTTGTCGCGATTTGTGCGGCCCCATTTGTGCCTGAACGTGCGCGTGTCGCATTGCGTGAAATTGTTCCGCGCGTTGAAGTGTTTTGTGCAACCGCGCTGCGTGTGGTGGCGGCATTTGTTGTCGTTGCGCGTGTTGTTGCTGTCGCGCGACCCGCCGCTGCATTACGTGGTGTGGTGTTCGTCCCAGATGTGCTGGGGATTGCGCGGGATGCCACACGTCCAGATGTTGCATTGCTTAAACGTGGATTAACCTTGGACGGTTGTACAACAGGTGCTGCAACCATATCAACGTCGGCTTCTTCGACGATTATGTCATCTGTTGCGGCATCAATATCCATGTCGCTGTATTCAATGACATCGTCATAGAAAATCGGTGCAACCTCTGCAAATGCAGGTAATACCAGCAAACTACTTAACACAGCAATAAATCTGTTCATGGCTATACTTTCCCTCTTATTATGTCTAATAATACCACATCGAACACATTAATACAAACGAAAAAAGCAGGCCAAACAAATTAATATCCTAATTTTTTTCGCTTACTTTCTGCTGCCATCGCCATGCTGATGCCAATGTGTCGGTCAGTGCGGTTGTCGCCCGCCACCCCAGTACGCGTTCTGCCTTTGTTGCATCTGCCCAAATTGCCGGAACGTCGCCTGCACGTCGTGGTGCGATTTTGTATGGTACTTTGACGCCGGTCGCAGATTCAAATGCGCGTATCAGTTCCATAACCGACGTACCGCGCCCTGTCCCCAGATTAAATACATTAACGCCCTGTGCGCCCCCCAGCATATGTCGCAATGCCGCCACATGCGCTGCGGCCAAATCGTTTACATCGATATAGTCGCGCACGCAAAAACCATCTGGCGTATCATAGTCGTCCCCAAACACGTTCAAGTGTTCGCGGATTCCGGCGGCGGTCTGGGTAATATATGGCATCAGGTTATTCGGTATGCCATTTGGCAATTCACCAATTTCGCCCGATGGATGTGCGCCAATCGGGTTAAAGTACCGCAACAGCACCGCGCGCATATTTGGTTTTGCCTGCACAGTATCGCGAATGATATTTTCGCCCATAACCTTGGTCGAACCGTATGGCGATGTCGCCGGTTGCAATGGCGTTTCTTCGGTTGCAGGCAACTTTTCCGGCACGCCATAGACCGTTGCAGATGATGAAAATACGATGTTGTTGACATTAAATTCTGCCATCGCATCCAGAATATTTATCAATCCGCCCAAATTATTTCTATAATACATCAGTGGCTTTTCCACAGATTCCCCAACGGCTTTTAGTGCGGCAAAGTGTATCACGCCAACCGCATCACGATGTCGTGCAAACGCGTCGCGCATTGCGTTTGTATCTGTGCAATCAATCTGTTCAAACAGTGGTCGCACCCCAGTAATACGCATAACCCCATCCAACGAATCTGATTTAGAATTTGACAGGTTGTCGAACACCACAACTTCAAAGCCCGCGTTCTGCAACGCCACCGCGGTATGCGACCCGATATAGCCCGCGCCGCCACTAACAATAATTTTCTGTGTCATAAAAACCCCTTTGCGCAAATTATAGGAACACAAACAGTATCGTGCAAAGGTATTTTTACCTAATTTATTAAAAAATATAATGAATTTTACTTGCGGCTGTGCTATCTTTTAACTATAATGCCCCAAAAGAAAAAAAGGTGTGTTGCGTTGTCTTTATTGAAAAAGGTTTCTGTGTGGCTTTTCACGTTGCCCTTGATTGGGTGTACAACGGTGCCAACATCCACCAAAGATGCCAGATTAAATGATTATCAGCCCAAGATTACCGCAACAGACTTTGATTATGATCCATATAAAACCCCGATTGCAATGTGTTATCGCGACGAACTGATGTCGGGCGATGATGTGTCGGGCGCAACGTTAATCGAAGACGGTTTATCTGCATTTGTTATTCGGTCTGCATTTGCGCGAATGGCCACAAAAACGATTGATTTACAGACATACATTTACAGTAATGACTTTTCGTCCAAGGTTTTAATTGGCGAACTAAAAAATGCCGCAGACCGCGGGGTCAAGGTTCGAATTTTGCTGGACGATTACGGCACAAATTCTGACATTGTTGACGTTATGTTGCTAAACCAGCACCCGAATATAGAGGTCAAGGTTTTCAACACTGTTCCCAATCGCACGAAACTGTTTTATTATCCCCAGTTTTTGATGGATTTCAGTCGTCTAAATTCACGCATGCACAACAAACTGTTTATCGTTGATAACGTTGCGTACATTACCGGCGGCCGAAATGTTGGCAGTAATTATTTTTATCCCGAAACGGCATCAAATTTTTCTGATACAGACGTTTTATTTATCGGCGACATGACGCGATATGCCACCGACAGTTTTAATGAATATTGGAATCATCATCTGTCGATACCTGCGTCTGTTTTCCCCAAGGCCAAGTCTAAAAAGGCAATGCGAAAACTGGAAAAAACATTTGCCGACATCGAAGAAAAAAGTACCGCCGATGTACGCAAGTACAACACAATCATTTCAATGGCCCAGCGCGAATATAAACAGAAAAAATTTGATTTCAGTTGGGGACGCGGTAAATTCTTGGCCGACCCCCCGCAAAAGGTCGAAATGACCATGGACGAAAAAGAGGCCTATCGTGGCGACATCATTCGCGCCCTGCAGCATTTATGGGATCGTACGACCCAGTCTGTGTATATGTCGGCGGCGTACTTTGTCCCCGGCCAAGGTGGCTTGGAACATATGTTGCACGAAGAAAATTCCGGTGTGCACATGACGATTGTGACCAATTCGCTGGCATCAACAAACGCGCCGACGGTGTACGCAAAATGGGAAAAATACAGACGGCAGTTGATTGAATCAGGTGCCGAAGTATATGAATTTATGGTGTCTGCGGAAAACCTGCGTGGCAAAGAACACGACCGCGAACGCAAGCAGTCCAGTTTTTCCGTCCTGCACAGCAAAACAATGGTGTTTGACGACAACATTTCATGGATTGGCAGTTTTAATTTGGATCCACGCAGTGCCTATTATAACACCGAAAACGTTGCGATTTTCGAAAGTCGTGATTTTGCCGACAAACTGCGTGAAATGATATTAAAGGACACCCAGACATCATGGCGTGTGACACTGGACGACAAAGGTAATCCGGTCTGGTCTGGCCGTCGGTCGGGCGATGACGCGCCACGTGTACATAAACACGCACCCGATACCGGCGTACTGCGCCGCCTGTGGAAGAATATTTGTAATCTGGTCCCAGAAAAATTTGTATAAAAACCGCCACATGGCGGTTTTATCAATTTAATTGAAATGTATTTTTCTATATTGTATAATAAATGCATCAACAGGTGTTCTGTTGATGGGGCGTCAGAACCTCAGCCATAGCGTCGGAATATATACTTAATGACGCGCACTATGCGTCTTTTTTATTAGGACGACGAAAAATATCTCCTGACCCATGGTCAGGAGGGTTGCGATATACATAAATAAGCACGCAATTCTATGGATTGTTCTGAACCTCCTGACCGCTCAAAAAAATTGGGTGGTTTTTTCTTTGTCTGAAAAATCAAAGGGGATAGAACAACATGAAAAAACTTTTTATTTATTGTATTTTGGGGGTGGTCGTTGTATTGCCACACCCTGCATCTGCAGATAGCTGTACTGTATGTGCAGACGATATGTATGCATCAGAACCGCCGAACTGCGCTTCGTGGACAGGTTATTGTACAAATGCAACCAACTGGCAGATTTCGTCATGTGATAAATGTGACGATGGTTATGTGCGTCAACTAACAACCAATCACAATTGTACGAATATTAGCAGTGTATATGAATGTGTATGCGCAGGATGTTCCGATTGTTCGTCTACGTCATGGACATCGGCCGGTACTGGCAAAGAAACCCGCATATATGCCCAGTGTAATTGCAACACCTGCCAAAAGAGCGCCCAATACCGCTGCGCGGCGGGGTATTACCGCAGTTCTGGTTCCGGTTCTTCAACCGTATGCACGCGCTGTCCGTCGTCGGGCGGTGTATATGGTACCAGTGCCGCAGGCAGTACCGCAATAACATCGTGCTATTTACCGTCTGGGACATCGATGTCGGATACGACGGGGACGTATACTTGTGGTTCTAATGCGTATTACACAAACTAACCATCCCCCCACTGTGGGGGATTATCTTTTTTTATCAGAACCTTATCTTCGCACCGTCATACCGGCGCATACCGGTATCCATTGTTTTATGTATTCCTTTGTCATTGCGGGCAAACGTTGGTTCGCGTGGCAATCCAGTTTCTTGTATTTCTTATTTGTATGCCGCGGTTATGCCACGCGATGACAAAGTGCCTAATATTCAGGCGCAAGAAGTATACAGAACACAATGGTTCCCCGCCTGCGCGGGGATGACGACGGTTTTTTAAGTTTTATCTCTTAAGCACGTCAGAGGGTTCTCCTCCTGTGGAGGAGTACGCCGCAGGCGGGAGGTGGTCTTTTTTATTCCTTCCTTTGTCATTGCGAGCAAACGCCAGTTTGCGTGGCAATCCAGTTTTTTGTATTTCTTATTTGCATGCCGCGGCTATGCCACGCGATGACACGTACGCCGTCATTCCCGCGCAGGCGGGAATCCACTGCGTTCTGACAACTTCTCCACAGTGCTTAAACTTTAAAGCACTTTGTCATTGCGAGCAAACGCCAGTTTGCGTGGCAATCCAGTTTTATGTTATTCTTTTTTCACAACTTTATCACTTGCAAAAATCCGTCAAACGCGCTAAAATACGCGGTGTAGACAAGATTAACAAACGCCGAATCCAATGGGACGATTGTCCTCGGCATCAATTCCCAAAATTTAATCCCAGATTTCTGCATTTTTATTCTCCCATTTTATGCCGAATCTAAACGTCGGTTTGTCGCTGGCAATGTTGGCGTTTTCGGCTGGGGCGACCAGTACGTCGTATCCAGTCTCCTGCATCATCGAAGAAGGACTTTATGGTGCAGATGCCGGCGCAAATTGTTCACAGGTTTCTGCTTATATAAATTGTGGAACATTATATGGAACCTTTGTCGATTGTTATACTTGCGATAGTGGTTGTACACGTACACAAAAGACGGCAACAGTTAATTACGAAACATTTTCGTATTACGCATGTGAAAATTGCAGTACTCTTATTCCGATTATCGTTACATGCCCTCTTGAATGTCCAGAAGAAACATGGACCGACAATGGCACAGGCAAAGAAATACGATGCGTAAAGACCGATTTGTCCGCCAGTTGTGAATATCGTTGTGCCGCGAATTACTATGGCAATGGGACAACATGTACATCGTGTGCGTCGCTGGGGAATTATAACGGATTGTATGGCAGCAGTTCGGCCGGCAGTACGTCCGCGTCATCATGTTGTATATCGTCTGGTTCAACATATTCTTTTTCAGACACTGCGGGCAGTGGTACGGCCACAATATCATCAACATGCTGTGCCAGTTAAAAAAATCCCCCAATCGGGGGAATTTTTTTACCACAGTTTCACACGTTCGCCCGTCAGAATATACATCTTGTCGTCTGGGGTGATACCGAACGCATCATACCATGCGTTGATGTGGGGCAGGATTCCATTAACGCGATTCTTGCCCAGTGAATGTTCGTCCACCTTGGTCAGGCGCAGTTCTTCGTCGCTGCGAATGTTCTGGGCCCATGCGCCGGCGTATGCCACAAAGAAACGCATGTCTGCGGTCATACCTGCTGCATCGCCCGACGGTGTGCCGAATTTTTTATATGCATCAAATGCGATTGTGACACCGCCATAGTCGGCCAAGTTTTCACCCAGCGTAAATTCACCATTTGCATTAACTTCGTCATTGATTTTAATGTTATCGAAAAATTCCTTCATAACATTGGCGCGTGCATCAAATCCGGCGGCATCTTCGGCGGTCCACCAGTCCTTCATATTGCCGTCTTTGTCAAAGTGGCGACCTGAATCATCGAATCCATGTGTCATTTCATGTCCGATAACCGCACCGATTGCGCCATAGTTAAACGCATCGTCTGCCCCCATATCAAAGAATGGGTATTGCAAGATTCCGGCCGGAAAACATATTTCATTTGTCGACGGATCGTAATATGCGTTTACTTCGTGGGCGTTCATATACCAAATGGTTGGGTCTTTTTCTGCACCGATTTTGTTAATCCAAAATGCATCTTCGAACTGTGCAACGCGAATCATATTCTGCCACAGTGAATCATTCTTGATTGTTAATTTAGAATAGTCGCGCCATTTGTCTGGATAACCAATTTTCGCGCGGAATGTGGACAGTTTTTCCAGTGCGCGCGCCTTGGTTTTATCTGACATCCAATCCAGATTTTCAATGCGCATCGCATATGCGCGTTGCAGATTTTTTACCAATGTCTGCATACGTTCTTTGGCATCTGCTGAAAAGTACTTTTCCACATACAGGCGACCAATTTCTTCGCCCAGCGACCCATCCAGCATTGCCACCGCGCGTTTCCATCTTGGCTTGGGTTCCTTTTGACCCGCCATTGTGCGGTTATAGAAATCAAACGATATATCATATGTTTTGTCGTCCAGTACGGTGTCCGCCGCGCTGATGATGCGATATTTTAAATACACCTTGATCAGTTCAATATCTGTATCGTTCATAATTGCGATTGATTCTGCGATTGCCTCTGGCTGGGCAATGTTAATAAATTTGGCGGCATCTGCACCACGTGCACTTAAATATGTGTCCCAGTCAAATCCAGAAAATTCCTGTTTGATTTGTTCAATACTTTTTTTGTGATAGTTCGCATGTGGATCGCGTAATTTTTCTTTTGGATAGAAAGATTTTGCCATACGTTCTTCCAGTGCATATAA
>JAFTNY010000006.1 GCA_017451625.1 Alphaproteobacteria bacterium | reverse complement strand
GATATACCAAAAGACACCATCAATATAATGGCGGTCATCATAACGATAGCAAACAGCATTGTCGGTTTCATGAACAAAATCCCCCTAACGGAATTGATTATATCACAAATAACTATCTGATTGCAATTTTTCAAACTTTTATTTAGAATTTTTATATGTTTAAAACAAAAGTGCGCGTTGTTGTGGGTATAACCACATTTTATAATGATTTTCTGGGGCTGTCTGTACCGGCCCTGCGACGTTTGCCATCTGATTTTATGTTGATTGTGTACAATGACAATCCAGACACCGTCGTAAAACGCGGGCAAATCAGACGTTTGGGGTATTCGGGGCCGTTGCGTATTATAAATGGTGCGCAAAATGTTGGCACATTGCAGGCACGATTAAATATATTAGAATATGTTCAAAAGCATAATATTATTCCGCAATGGGTTGTCTTGGCCGATGATGACGACATACTGGTCAATATTGATACGCCAAATGTTGGCGTTGATAACTTTGCGGTTATTCAAAATATGGCGGTTATAAAATCGCGACTGGTTGATGTTATGCGTGCAATGAACAATCCCCAGAACTGTGTGCCAGACAGTGATAATATTGAATTGGTGCGGCCGCATGTCGGGCTGGCCGGAACACTGGTGCGGTGGGATGCAATGCGTCGGATGGGGGACGTGCTGCGCCAGATGCAACAGGAAATTTCAGACATTGATGAATCTTTATCTTTTCGGCCACCGGTTGACCCTATGATGTGGAATGCGTTGATGGCGATTGTGCGCAACGATAATCCACAGGCAATGCCGATTTATATGGATGCGGTAAACTATATCGCGACAAATCTGGATCGGGCGACCACGAAGTACGGGATGGCGGTATCGCCGGCAAAAAATGCCATCGCCCAGATTGAACGCGCACTGGCCAAATACGACGCGGCAATCAAACGGCATTTGGCCACAAATGCGGCCCCCATGGGGCAAAATTCAGACGAATAAAAAAATTTACAACGCAAAAATATATGATTGAAACAGTTGGGGATTGTTTATACAATGCCCCTGTGAAAAACAAGGGAAAGTAAAAAAATGACATATGATGATATTAGAAAATCGTTCTTGGATTATTTTGAATCCAAAGGACATAAAATCGTACCGTCTGCATCGTTGATTCCAAATGATCCGACGTTGCTGTTTACCGTTGCGGGGATGGTTCCATGGAAGGGTATTTTGCAGGGTACAGAACCAGCCTTTGCGCCACGCGTTGCGGACGTTCAGAAATGTATTCGCGCGGGTGGTAAACATAACGATTTGGAAGATGTGGGTTTTGATGGTCGTCATCATACGTTCTTTGAAATGCTGGGGAATTGGTCTTTTGGCGATTATTTCAAGGAAGGTGCGATTGAAATGTCGTGGGAATTGTTGACACGCGTTTTTGGACTGGACCCAGATCGTATTGTTGTTACCACACACTACAGCGATGACGAAGCAGTAAAAATCTGGAAAAAGGTCGCAGGCAAAGATGCAATTTTGTTGGGCGACAAAGACAACTGGTGGTCGGCCGGTGATACTGGGCCATGTGGGCCATGTACTGAAATGCACTATGACATGGGGGCAGATTTGGCCGGTGGGAAACCAGGGTCTGCAGATGAAGATGGTGGACGCTGGGTCGAAATCTGGAACGACGTGTTTATGCAGTATGATCGCGACGCAAATGGAAATTTAACACCACTGCCAAAACAAAATGTTGATACAGGGGCCGGTTTGGAACGATTTGCATCGATTCTGCAAAATAAAACAGACAATTATGACACAGATTTGTTTGTGAACCTGAAACGCGCGGTCAGCGATATTACCGGTGTTGCAGAAACCCCAGAAAACGTTGCCAGTTTCAAGGTTATCACAGACCACCTGCGTTCGGTCGGGTTTGCAATCGCAGATGGCGTGATTCCATCAAATACTGATCGTGGCTATGTAATTCGCCGTATTTTGCGTCGCGCAATGCGCCATGGTCAGATTCTGGGGCACAAGGGGGCGTTGTTATCAAAACTGTACCCTGCCCTGATTACAGAAATGGGGGCGGCGTATCCAGAACTGGCACGCGAACAGGCACGCGTAATCGAAATTATTCAAAACGAAGAAAACTCGTTCGCGGATATGTTGCAAAATGGGATGAAGTTATTAGAAAACGAAATCCCAAAATTAAACAATGGTGTATTATCTGGGGACGTGGCATTCAAATTGTTTGACACATATGGGTTCCCATTGGATTTGACACAGATGATTCTGCGCGAACGCAATATCGATGTTGATGTCGCAGGTTTTGAAAAATCCATGGCCGAACAGAAAGAACGTTCACGCGCAAACACCAAGGGGACACGTATCTTCTGGGAATCACAAACAGATTTGGCCGACACAGACGACACCGCCAAATACGCACCGGTCGATATGGAATCAAAGGTATTGTCCATCCTGCGCAATGGCGAATTTGTTCAGTCCGCCAATGCCGGCGATGAAGTTGAAATCGCACTGGACAAGACAACGTTTTACGGCACACAGGGTGGTCAGGTCGGCGACAGTGGTGAATTGACACGCGATGGCGAAACCGTCATGACAGTGGCCGAGGCCGCACGTGTCGACAATGTCGTGATTCACAAAGGAACCTTGGCCGCAGATGTTGCCGTTGGCGACGTTGTAAAACCGGTTATAAACGCGGCAATACGTCAACAGACTGCGCGTGCACATACGGCAACCCACCTGTTGCAGGCCGCATTGCGCAGTGTGTTAAACGAAGACGTAGAACAACGCGGTTCCAAGGTGTCGCCGGATTCCGTTCGATTTGACTTTCGTTTTGGACGTGCGATGACCGCCGAAGAAAAACAGGCCGTTGAAGATCTGGTCAACAAATGGATTGCCGCCGATATGTCGGTCGCACACGAAGAAATGTCAATGGATGACGCGGTCAAGAAAGGCGCAATGGCATTGTTTGGTGAAAAATATGGCGATACGGTCAAAGTTATTACCGCAGGCGATGTTTCGTGTGAACTGTGCGGTGGAACACACGTATACCACACAGGCGAAATATTAAAAGCCAAGGTTAATAAAGAGAAATCTATCAGCAGTGGCATACGCCGTATCACAATGTCGGTTGGAACACTGGCCGAATAAAAAAATCCCCCGAACGGGGGATTTTTAATTTGTATAATAACACGTACCACTGAATGTACCACTGCCAATACTGTCGGCGAATGTGTCGCCCTTTTTCATATAGCATGCTGTGGCATTGCTGCGATTGCCGGAACTGCTGGAACCATAACTGGTGCTGCCGGCGGTTGGGCAACGGCTGCATGTCAGGTTGGTTGATGACATGGTGGTGCTGCCACCACTTAAATAATAACCAGAATCACACGCGTATTGTGTTGTCTGGGTGCCTGTGCAAATAAAATAATCAGATTCTGTCAATGTTTGATATTTTCGGGTTACGGTGTGTGCGGATGAACTGTATGTTGTCCAACTGGTGTAACCCTCGGTACATCCGGCCTCGGGACACAGTTGGGTCCCACCATCATAACAAAAATAGTGTGCGCCCTCATATTCGCCCAGATAACATAATCCAACCCCGTCGAATGTTCTGGAACATTCCTCCCATGCGCCATCGGACCAACTGGAGCTAAATAATGCCGAGCCGTCATATGTAATGCAATCAACTTTTGCTATCATAAGAGTATCATCGTCTGAATAGCAATACGATCCAACCCCCATTGACACAGCGTCTTGCACATCGCCTGGGATTAAACTGGCATACGCATTGCATGTGGCACATATTCCATAAACAATACCGCAAAATAATTTTTTCATGTTAATTCCCCTCTATTGTCCCTAGGAAAACGTCGGGTTATTTTCGACGTCCTTGCCCCCTTATTATGCGCGGAAATCTGGCCCAAGGCAAGTAAAAAATATGCCGAATCCAAAGGGAGGTTTATTTTCGGCATTTATTTTTTGCAAAAAATCCCTAATTTATACGTTGTTTGCGCGATTTTTTTGACTTTGTGTTAATTGTGTAATAGCATTTGATATTATGTTTAAGTTTTTTGATGCGCATTGCCATTTAACAGATACAAACATCCCAGAATACGTGGGATGTATTAATAATGCGGCGCAAATGGCGGACTGGGGGGCGGTGATAAATTCGGCCAATCATCCAAATATATTTGGCGCAATCGGCGTTCACCCATGGTATGCAACAAATTTGCCGTCTGATTGGGATGTGCAGATGTGTCATCTGTTATGCGACAATCCAGAATTAATGATTGGCGAAATCGGATTGCACAAGGGGCGAACAGATGCAGAATTACAAATTCCGGTATTCATTCGACAAATGGAAATCGCCACCGAACTGGGGCGCGGCGTGCATGTGCATTGCGTGGGGATGTGGAATACGATGTTGCAAATTTTAGATTCATTTGGGACGCGGCGGCCGCCATTTATGCTGTTTCATCGATATTCTGGGGCGATAACTGACATTGCAAATATTGCGGAACGATATAACGCGTTCTTTTCATATCGGGGGGATGCAGATGCGGGGCGCGTTTGCAATACACCGCGCGACAGAATCTTGGTTGAATCAGATACAGACAATGTGCAGAATGTTATTACGTCTGCACGCGATGTTGCAGCACAAGGCAATATGGACACGAAGACATTTGTAAACAACGCAATACGGATGATAAATCATGAATAACAGACTGAACAGAACACGTCTGCTGTTTGGGGACGTGGGAATTGAAAAATTGAACAATGCAACCGTTATGGTGGTTGGATGTGGGGCGGTGGGTTCCTTTGCGATTGAGGCACTGGCCCGTATAGGTGTGGGACACATAATTGTTGTCGATTTTGATTTAGTTGAAGAATCGAATATCAATCGTCAACTGTTTGCAATGGAATCCACCATAGGCACACCCAAGGTTGATGTCGCGGCCGCGCGAATCCACGATATAAACCCAGAAATTCAGGTAGATGCCGTACGCACGTTCTGGGACGAAAATACAGATATTGCATTTACGCCTGACTATATCATTGACGCAATCGATACCGTCCCATCCAAGATTGCACTGTATCGGTGGGCGCATGCACACAGCATTCCGTTTATTGCCAGTATGGGCGCAGCATCAAAAACAGATATGACAAAAATCAAAATCGCGAAAATATCGAAAACGTCGGTCTGTCCGTTGGCGGCACGTGTGCGTAAAATGGTACGCGGAACAGATTTACCAGATTTTCCGGTTGTGTTTTCTGAACAAAATCCAGCAACTGTGGTGGGGCATGCAAAAAATCTGGGGTCGATAATTACTGTTACTGGGATGTTTGGGATGATGCTGGCGAATTGGGTGATTCAGGAAATTGTTCGCGATATTTAGTTTTGACACAGCGTACTGTTTTGTTTTAAAATTACAGGCATATAAATGGGGGGATTATGAAAGTTATCAATAAAATTAAATCTTGGTCAGGTATTTGGTTGTCGGTGTTGGCGGTTGGCGTTGCACTGGGTGGGTACTTTATTGGCAACGGAATTTATCGCGCGATGTCGGGGCGTACTGTTACCGTCAAAGGATTGGCAGAACGCGACGTTGTCGCAGATACAGCAGTATGGAGTATCAAGATAAACGGTGTTGGTGGGGACTTGGGCACACTGCAACAACAGATTGATAATGACATCGCAGAAATTCATACTTTTTTAACCGATGCGGGTTTTGTCGCCGGCGACATTCAAAACCTGCGCGTTCAGGTGCGTGATAAGTATGCAGGGTATTCGGATGCAGAACTGAAAAATCAAAATAATGATGGACGATATGTCATTGAAACGGGCGTCAAGGTACGTTCACATGATGTAATGCTGGTTGATGCAGTATCACGCAGAATGGGGGAACTGGTCCGTCGTGGAATTACAATCACCGAAGATTATTCAGGGCCCATATATATCTTTAATGGGTTAAACGATATAAAAATTGCCATGATTGAACAGGCGACCAAGAACGCAACCGCCGCAGGACAGCAGTTTGCCAAGGATGCAGATGCACGACTGGGCAAGATTAAAAGTGCGAATCAGGGCGTGTTCAGCATTGAATCGCGCGATCCAACCGACAGTTGGTCATCAAACGAACGTCAGGCAATAAATAAAAAAGTTCGCGTTGTCGCCACAATAACATTTTATTTGAAATAGCATATTAAAAAAAATCCCCACAATGGGGATTTTTTTATTTCTTGATTGTGCCGATGTAAATTCCCATATCGTGTGCAACACTTAACAATGCATCGTCGGGCGAAACATAGGCGTTAGATGTCATTAAATCTGGAATCTTGGGGTCACGAACAATTTCACCAGCATCAACAAAATCAGACAGCGCAACCGTATGCACATCGTCGCATTCCAAGACGGTCATAACATAGGTTTCGTTGTTTTCGATTGCCTGTAATGCACAATCTGCAAAACGTGTGGCCAAAATACGGTCGGTGGCGGTGGTGTCCCCTGCCCGCTGAATATGTTCAGGATACGCAGTGCGGTTCACAATGCCGGCGGCGGTTAACTTGCGTGAAATCATATCCGCAGGACGGCCAGAATGTCCACGCAGGGTGATACCTTCGGCGACCATGATAATGCCATAGTCGGGTTGGCTGTGTTTTATGTGTTCAATCAATGAATCAACATCGAATTTTATTTCTGGAATCAATATCGCAGATGCGCCCGCCGCAACCCCTGCATTTAATGCCAGTTGACCACAGTCGCGCCCCATTGCCTGAACCACAAACCAGCGATGATGACTGCGCGCGGTCAACATTAATTGATCGCAGAAACGCGTTAATTCTTGGACCGCGGTATCAAAGCCGATGGTCCGCGATGTTAATGGCATATCCATATCAATCGTTTTGGGGATACATATCAGTTGCACATCGCGATAGACCGCACGATTTGCCCATGCAAGCGATAAACTGCCATTACCGCCGATTAAAATCAAGGCATCCAGTTCCAAGGCGCGTAATGATTTTCGCAACTGTTTATTAAAAACATCTGTGCGACCGGTTTCTGCGGCGGTTTCAAAATTCAGCGCATTGGCGCGACCGTTGTGCAGAAAACTGCCCGCAAGACGTGCGTTTTCAATCGGCAACATCATATCGTCCAGTCGAATTGCCGCCGGTGGATTTACACACAGGCCGTCGGTGCCGTCCAAGATTCCCCAAACATCCCAGCCACGCAATGTGGCACCACGAATGATGCGATGGATTACGGTGTTCAGACCACTGCAGTCGCCACCAGTTGTCATAATTCCTATCTTTTTCATAAATCCCCCATATTTTCACAGAAAATTATATCACAAATAAGTTGACAAAGAAATATTATTTGCAATAATTTGTCTAACTTAATCTAACACAGTTGTTTCAGGAGTTTTTTTATGTCCAAGAAGAATAAAAATGATATGGGTAAGACCAAGCGTTCAACAGACGACATTATCAATGATGCAATCGCACGCCAGAAAGAATGGACGGAAAATCGTCGTAATTATACAAGAAAGTTTTTAAAGTCTTGGAACGCCACAGCGACAAAAAAACAAGAGAATCAGTCTGTGAACAAAGAAGAAATCGAAAAGGCGCGTACACGTCGCACAGGGATTGCGGCGTACTGGTTCCCGATTGTGTGTGCGCTGATTGTAATCTTTATTGCAATTTGGGTGATGTTTGTACGCGGGCCGGCGACACCACGCGTGATTGTTGTGCCAACAATCCCAGAACCAGTGGTACAGAAAGTTGCAGAAATTACCGTACCTGAATTTGATATTGTGCGGATTGAAAAAGATGGAAATATCGTTATTGCAGGACGGTGGTTGCCACATCAGAATATATCAATTATCGTGAACAATAAAATCGTTGCAACAGAACGTACAAATCACAGCGGCGAATTTGTTTATGCGCCAACGAACCCATGGGGTGCAGGCAACTATACAATCGCACTGTTGGGGGCAGAACCAGAAGTTAAGTCCACAGACAAAGTGTTTGTATATATATCAGAGGCAGGCGCAGAAAATTCTGTATCTTTGCTGATGACCAAGACAGGCAGCACATTGTTGCAGGCACCGGCAATTCTGCGTGATGGTGATTTGGCAATTTCTAAAATTGACTATCTGGACACAGGTCGCATCGTTATCACCGGCGACGCATTGCCGCGTTTACGCGTGTCTTTGGCACTGGATGGTAAATACGTTGGATTTGCACGTGTGTCTGATCATCATCACTTTGGACTGGGGGCCGATATTGGTGAATTGGAAACAGGTAAAGAATATGAATTGGCGGTACGCTTGCATGACGGCGACGGACGCACAGTTGCAACAGTCTTGCACAAGTTTGAAATGCCAGAAATGACCGGCGATGACGATACATATTATACGGTTCGTCGTGGGGATTGTCTGTGGATTATTGCGCGCAACTTTCTGCGTCGTGGCGTACTGTTCAGCATCATCGCAGAACGCAACAATATTCAAAACCCAGATTTAATCTATCCAAAGCAACTGTTGCAGATTCCGACACATGCCAACCAATAATAACAAAATTAGTTTTGCGTTAAAGACAACAAATTGGTGCAATTTGAAATGTGCACACTGTTGTGAATGCAGTGGTCCAAATGTTATACCAAACATTATGCCATTGGGCACAGTTGAAAAATACCTTGGTGAATTTTCTGCGTTGCCGGTGGACAAATGGCGGCATATGGTCTTTACAGGGGGCGAAGCGATGGCACCCTATTTCCACCAGCAGATGGAATACATCCCAAAATGTTTGGATATGGCAGCTGCCCACAACATGATTCCCTTTGTCAAAACAAATGGCACATGGGGCGCAGACGGCAATATGCGGCAACGTATTTTGCGTGATGTGGCGGCAGCAGCATATAAAAATAACGTCCTGATGTCTTTGGATTTATCAGTTGACGAATTTCATCACAACGATGTCGCGGTGTATAATATTCTGAACGACGTAGTGCGCAGCGACTATCTGGCACCGGCGGTACGCATCAGTTTATGCAGTTTGAACACACAGGCATCACATGCGACGTTTGCCAGACTGATTGAACGGTTGCATAACAGTGGGCTGGAGATTGTTGTAAACAACTATGGCGAAATGAGTATTAGTGTGCCAATGATGCACAAGGTCAGCGTCTATTATGATCTATTAACCAATGTATCAGAGTCCGGTCGCGCCAAGGCAAACAATATCGGGGCCTATACCCCCAGTGGTCGTCCAGATCCAGATACGGGACACTGTTTTCAAATCGATAATGCAGATATTGCAACATTGAACTATAAATATCGCGCGCCAATGAACGGTCGACCAATGATTGATGTTGTCGCAGAATTGATGACCAAGGCACGATAAATTCAAGGCCCTTAATCATATTCGTGATTCAATCTGGAACGATTGTTTTATGCGATGGCACTTTTAGTGCAAAAGAACTTAATTTTTAATTAAAAACCTTGGGTTTTTAGGTTTTTGTTTCCTTGGCCCCCAGTTTCTGTTGTATTTCTGACTAGGAACAAATGTGTTGATTTTATCGTTGGTTTGTTTTACACTTTAGTAAACAACTTTCGGTTTACGAACATCAAAGAGATCTCAATTTCAAATAGTCAATAAAATTAAAAAGGCACAAAAATGGCGATTTTAAAATACGAAGAGAAAGAATTATGTTTACCAAATTATTTTAATATCATATCAGATTACAATAAATATGCTTATACGTTTGTATTCTCTGGGATTGGTGTATTCTTAAGTCTTTTTGGCCTTGATTCTGAATACTCCGGCTTGTGGACATTTGTTCTGATTGTGGGTATATTCGCCGCAGTATTTGGTTGGATGAAAATGATAAGCATGCGAAAATGTCTGTTAAACACAGATGAAATGAAGAACGTGTGGGATTCTGTCGTTGAAAAAATCAGAAAACGCGCATTGTCAAAATTAGGAGTAGACGACGATGCTTTGTATGCTAATCAACAGCTGGTTGTAAGCCCAAAAATTCTCAATAAAGGTAGTAATAAGTTATTTTTTATAAAAGATAAAAACGACTATATATATAGTTCTTTGTTGGATGTACACTTGTTGGGGGTAACAAAAAATTATCTAAGTTTTTATACTGCAAGCGTTAATTTACAAACTGCTGAAATATTTAATGAAAATACCGATGAATGGTTTTTAGAAGATATTATTGCGCCAAGCACACGTGGATTTGATATTAGTGAATTAGAATCAATTGGTACAGTGGATGTTAAATCATTACCACTATGTATCAAACGACCAAAAGACAAAAATGCATTTATGGTGGCAGTGTTAAAGGAACCTGATTCTGGGTGGCAGAAAGATATAACATTCAAGAATTGGGATTTAATCACTTCTAGCACAAAGATTGTATCGGTAAAAAAGTCAACCGGTTTAGACCTGTTTGTCATAGAAAATAAAAATGGGAAGCAATTAACAATCCAATTGTTATCAGAAGATTTTCTTGGACAAATGGGAGCAAATAAATCCAAAGAAGTTGACAAAACGATAGCAGCAATCAAGACAATGATTAGAAATAAAAGAAGTTAAAGGGCAAAGACATGGTTGAACAAATTAAGTTTGATTCTCCTAATCCTGATATTTTGGTCTGGAAGTGGCCTAGTGAGGAAATAAAACTGGGGGCACAGGTTATTGTTAATCCAAGCCAAGAAGCTATTTTTGTAAAAGGTGGCACAGCTCTTGATATTTTTGGTGCAGGCACACATACATTATCTACAGGGAATTTGCCGTTGTTGGGCAAACTTGTAAAGTGGGTGTTTGGAAAACAAACACCCTTTACCGCAGAGATATGGTTTATAAATAAAACAATTCGTCGCGGTTTAAAGTGGGGTACCAAAAGTCCGATACAGGTTATTGATCCAGAATATAATTATCCAATTAGTGTTCGTGCTTTTGGAGAGTGGGGATTAAGAATTAATGATGTTCAATCCTTTGTAAATCAAATAGTAGGAACGCAAATAGGCGCTGATACCGACCTGATTGAAGAGTATTTTGGTGGAGAAATTGTTCAAAAAGTTTCTAACTTATTATCAGAATGCATTATTTCAAACAAAACATCTGTATTTCAAATCAACAGTAAACTTAATATTCTATCAGAAACAATCCAAGAACAAATTGCAACCGAATTTGAACGATTTGGAATAGAAATAGTCAATTTTAATATCGAACGAATTTCTATACCAGAAGAAGAAAACAAAAAATTCCAAGATATTTTGGGCAAGAAAATGGAACTTACTCAACTTGGCGACGTCAATGTATCGCAGGCTTATATGGCTGTAAAATCGTTCGAAGCGATAAACAAAGCGGCAGAGAATCCTTCTAACAACCCAATGGCTACGTTGTTAGGAGCTGGGATTGGATTAGGCGCCGGATTGCCTTTGGGAAAACAATTCGCAGATTCTGTCAATACCACAACAAAAGAAGATCCGATGCAAAAACTGCAAAAGTTAAAACAATTATTAGACGCAGGTCTTATAACTCAAAATGAATTTGACTCAAAAAAACAAGAAATTTTATCTAGTCTATAGGATATATAAATGAAAATCAAAAGTACATTATCTATATTGTTTTTATCATACTTAGTTTCCGCTTTGGCCATTCTAGGCATCGCTTTTGTAATATGTCCTGATACATATATTAGCGGTTTTTGGTATCGTGTATTATGGACAGAGATATTAAATATCTTATTTTGGTATGGATGTTCTGGCTGGTTTAAACAATCTCTAGAACAAAATAGATTTGCTTTAGTGCCCGTAAATAGTATGTTGACTTTCGTGTACTGTGCAATCAGTTTGATGTTGGTTTTCTCTTTTTACCAGACGGAAAAACTTAATGGACTAAATGACTGGCACATGATTTTACAGATAGTGATTTTTGCTATCTATGGATTATTGTTGTTGCGATTACAATTAGCTGGACATTTTGCAGACAAAGACCTAGTTATACAGCCAGATGCAGATATTTCGCCTTTAGATTTAGCACATCGCATTAAAATTAGAGAAAGCGATTATCCTAAAAATGTATGTGTAGCACTGAAACAATTGCGCGAAAAGATTGCTTATTCATTACAAAATACAAATAAAATAAGAACAAATCCAGAATACAAAGAACTTGTAAAATCTATTAATGATAAGTTAGATAAACGCAAAATGACAACAGATATAGTTAAGCAATTAAATTCACAAGTCGAAATCATTCAGCATCAAACCAAAAGACAATAAATATGTTAACTTCTAAAGAATGTCCACAATGTGGTGCGCCATTAAATACAAAATCAAATATTTGCGAATATTGTAAAGCCCGAGTTTTTATTAGTAGTGTATCTTATTTAAGCAATTATGATAATTCGCAGATACAAAAGTATATCAAATATTATAAAGCCCTTATAAAAGTTGCCCCTGATGATGACAAAGGATATCTGGG
>JAFTNY010000005.1 GCA_017451625.1 Alphaproteobacteria bacterium | reverse complement strand
CCCGACACAGAACAAACACTGACCGATATAATTCATATTGGGCTGTGTCGTAATCCACAAACATCTGCGGCATTTCAAAGTTTGCGTGCTGCCAAATACAATAAAAATGCTGGTTATGCAAATTATTTACCCAGTGTCAGTATTGGCGCATCCGCCGGCAAGAACTATCAAAATGAATCTTGGGACGATTGGTCGTATGGCGCATCCATTTCTGCATCTTATTTAATTTTTGATTTTGGCAAGCGGCTATCAGATATGAACCAAATGATTGACACATATCGCGCGGCCGGATTTGAATTCAATGAAACTGTTCAAAATTTTGTATATGGCTTGGTCGGGGCATATTATGAATTACTGAACGCCGATGCAGATGTTAAATCTGCTGAACTGGCACTGTCTGTTGCCAAGACCGCATACGACACCGCGAATAAGAAATTCAAGGCCGGCTCGGTCGCACGTGCCGATGTATTAAAGGCCGAAACCACATTGGCAGGTTCTGAATTATCGCTGGAACGCGCAAAAAACAATCGTGAAATCGCCCAGGGCACATTGCTGACCAAACTATCTTTTCCGGCCGACCAAGAAATAAAAATTGCGGATATGTCTTCAACCTTTGGTACAGATGCCGAAAACGAACATATTGACGAATTGATAGAAATCGCCCGTAAAAAGCGTCCTGACCTGTTGCGTGCAATGGCACAAAAAGATGCCGCATGGCATAAACGCAACAGTGCATTTTTGAAAAACCTGCCGTCTATATCGGCATCAGGGTCTGTATCATGGAACGACAACAGTTTATCGGGTTTGACTGATGTTTCTGGCGAAAAAATAAATGGCTCAATCGGGATTCGTATATCTATGCCATTATTCGCAGGCTTTGCCAATATGTATGGTGCACGCAGTGCGGTTGCCGACTATGAGCGTGCAAAATACAACGAACAGGCAACAATTGATAATGCCATGCTGGATATTTTTACAGCATATCAAAACTACAAAACCGCCCAGACAGTATTAAAACAAACAGAAACCCTGTTGAAATCAGCCGAAGAATCAGAACGTGTCACATCCGGCATGTACAAGGTCGGGCGCAGTACAATGCTGGATTGGCAAACCGCACAATCAGAACTGGTGGACGCGCAAAAACAACATAATTCTGCAAAATACGACCTGTTTATAAAACGCGCAGCGGTCGCATTAGCAATCGGTGATATAAAATCAGAACTAGAGGGAGAGAAATATGAAGAACAAACAGACCAAGAATAAAAAATCCAGCAAACGCATTCTGAAATACGGTGTGTTTGCGCTGGCGATTATTGGTACGATTGTGGTGTTTAGTGGTGGTGGCAATGAAAAACGCAACTATATCACGATAAATATAACGCGTGGCGACCTGTCTTATACGGTCAGTGCAACCGGTGAAATCCAACCTGTGAACACTGTAAATGTGGGTTCGCAAGTATCGGGAACAATTGACAATCTGTATGTTGACTTTAATTCCAACGTTAAAAAAGGCGATATCTTGCTGACGATTGAACCATCTGTTCTTCAGGCATCTGTTGATGAAGCCATGGCATCTTTGACATCTGCAAAATCCCAACGGGATTTCGCATTCAGCGAATACAAACGCAACAAAACATTGTATAACGATGGCTTTATTTCACGTGCCGAAATGGAACAATCCGAAACCACATATAACCAGGCCGAACAATCTGTTAAAAAAGCCCAATCTACATACGACCGTGCGGTGACAAATCTGGGATATGCAACGATTACGTCGCCTGTTAATGGAACCGTTATATCGCGCAAGGTTGATGTTGGTCAAACGGTTGCGGCATCTTTTTCAACACCCGACCTGTTTGAAATCGCCGAAGACCTGACCAAAATGCAGATTGAAACATCTGTATCCGAAGCAGATATTGGTGTTATTCGCGAAGGTCAACCCGTCACATTCACCGTTGATGCATACCCAACAGATATTTTTAACGGCACAGTTCGTCAGGTTCGCTTGTCCCCCACAACAACATCCAATGTTGTCGTTTATACGGTTGTAATTGATGTTGATAATTCTGATATGCGCCTGATGCCAGGAATGACCGCATTCGTAACCGTTATTATCAACAGTGCCGAAAATGTGTACAAGGCGCAAAATGCCGCTTTCCTTATTCGCAATTTCAAAAGCATTGACCCAACATTAGATGAAACGATTACACCCGACACCCATCTGGCTATTATGCGTGATTGTGAAATTCAATTTATTGAATATAAAAAAGGACTGGAATCCGCCACCGAAACACAAATTATATCAGACCAGATAATGGATGGCGACCGCATTGTTGTCGGTGTCCAAGGACAAACATCCACAACCCAATCAAGCAATAATCGTGGTGGCCCGATGGGTGGTCCTGGCGGTGGCGGTCCAATGGGCGGACCAATGTAATATGGGGGCGGCTATGGCAAAAAATACACCTGTTATTTCAATGCATAAAATCTGCAAATCGTTTCCCATGGAAATGGGCGGCGAACAACAGGTTTTATTTGACAATACTTTTGATATTTATCCCGGCGAATTTGTATCTATTATGGGACCATCAGGGTCTGGCAAATCAACATGTATGAATATTATTGGTGCGCTGGACACCGCCACGTCTGGGACATATAAACTCTATGGCACAGATATTACAACAATGTCGCCTGATGAATTGGCCGTTGTCAGAAATGAACATATTGGCTTTGTTTTTCAACAGTTTAACCTGTTGCCTAAACGTAGTGTCTTGGACAACGTAATGTTGCCATTGATGTATCGTGGTCTGCCGATGACGGAACGCATACGGCGTGCGCGCGAAATGCTGAAACTGGTGGGCTTGGAAAACTTTGAAACATACCTGCCAACACAATTATCAGGCGGTATGAAACAACGTGTTGCAATCGCACGTGCGTTGGCGGGCAACCCAAAACTGATTTTGGCAGACGAACCGACTGGTGCACTGGACAGTAAAATGGGAAATGAAATTTTACAGTTCTTTAAGAAATTAAATCGTGATTTAGGGATAACAATCATAATGATTACACACGAATTTGATATTGCTATGTATTCTGACCGCCTGATTCATATCTATGATGGCCATATCACATACGATGGCAAAATCCCAAAATCAGAATCACATATACCAAAGGCATATAAAAAATGAATATACAAGATATCGCCAAAGAATCATGGCT
>JAFTNY010000004.1 GCA_017451625.1 Alphaproteobacteria bacterium | reverse complement strand
TAAAAACAATGCAAAAACAACCCTTTTCATATCTTTTACCTCCCCTTTACTTTATGTCGACACTATTCCCAAAATGTCGCAGGAAAACGGTGGTTTAGATTCGGCATAAATTGGCTTGACCCACCCCCGAAAAACAAGGTAAAATACATATGAAAAGTGGTTAAAATCAAAGGACCGTTTAGATTCGGCACCTATTTTTAGGTGTTTTTTCTTATATTTCTGCGTACTTGCGCCTGAAATTGGCAAAAAAAACATCCCATCAAAAATTGATGGGATGTTAATTTTTTATCTGCGTCCGCCACCCATTGGGCCACGCATTGGGTTCATTCCACCTGTATTAGACGACGATGCCCCTGCCCCAACACGACCGACAATAATCTTATCACCCTGCTGAATTTCATCAGAAATAACTTCTGTTTCTGTCGCCGTTGTCAGTCCCTTGGAATAAGGCACCAACACAACATCACCTTCGCGCAAAATCGCCAAATGCGTTGCCGGCGTTGCCCCATTGGCTTCTTCAACAAAACTGTTAAAATTGCGTACCAAGAACGCAGAATTTGTCGTCTTCCACACGTTATCTTTTTCTGCGATAACAATCGTCACAAACGCCGTCATCCCTGGCATCAAACGCAAATCAGAATTATCAACATCGATCACAACCGTATAAACCACCACATTCGACGTTGTTGTTGGCGACAAACGAATCTGACGTACAACACCATCAAATGTTTCTGTTGGATACGCATCAACCGTAAAAGACACCGGCTGATTTTCCTTGATTACGCCAATGTCTGCCTCGGACACAGATGTTTCGATTTGCATCTTTGATAAATCCTCGGCAATTTCGAACAAGTCCGGCGTTTGAAAAGATGCCGCAACCGTCTGCCCTGTATCAACCTTGCGCGAAATAACCGTCCCATCAACCGGCGACACAATTGTCGCATACCCCAAATTGGTAAGCGCGCGTTCATATTGTGATTGCATACGTTTCACAGATTGTTCGGCCTGTTCGTATGCGGTCTGGGACTGTTCCATTTCTGCACGCGAAATAAACCCTTCGTTATACAGTGTCTTGTTTCGCTGATATTCCGCCTTGGCATAATTACGCTGTGATTCTGCACTGACCAAAGATGCCTTGGCTTCGTCCACAGATGCCTGCAACACCGACGGTTCAATCGTCAGCAACACATCACCCTTTTTCACCTTGGAATTAAAGTCCACATACAAATTATCAATCGTACCAGACACCTGTGAACCAACATTTACCGTATTGACTGGTTGAATTTCACCTGTGGCACTAACCACCTGACGCAGATCACCACGCGTGATATTAACCGTTGCATACTGCGCGCGTTCCGATGCCGCGCCACCAAACATCAAACGCACCGCAACCAGTACCGCCACCCCCAACAAAATCCACCACTTTCTGCGCCACACAAATCGCCACACACGACGCACCATTGACGGACGCGCCGCACCACCTGCAACAGAATTCACATTTGTTTTATTTTTCTTCATTTGTGTTCTCTCCCTCTAATTCCGCTTTGATTTCACCCACCGCCAATGCAACAGCTGCACGTTTTGTAAACAGGTCATACTTTGCTGCATTATTCTGTTTTTGCGCAGACACCAGTTCCGACTGCGCCGTCTGCCAATCCAGCATTGTTGCACGTCCAACCTTGTACATACCGGCCGTCACACGTTCACTTTCTGTTGCAGATGCCAACAACGCCCCCGTCTGCTTTAACACAGTCTGCGCCGTTTTATAGTTTTGATATGCTGCAAAAACATCCAACGATGCATTATCGGCCGCCGCCCGTTCCTGTTCCAGCGCACGTTCATAATTCACTTGGGCCGCACGTGCATTATACAAATTTGCAAACCCCGCAAACAACGGCATTGATGCCCTAATACCAATACTGGCACTGACATTATCTGTCCCTGCATTAAACGATTCGGATGGGGTATCACTCCATTGCAAACTGCCCGATGCCGATATGGACGGCAAATTACTTAAAAACGTACTATTTCTGCGATGCCACGCCGCATCCTTATTTGCCGTTGCACGCAACAAATCAGGACGTGTCTTCTGTGCCTGCGCAAACAATTCATCCAAAGACTTTGTTTCCTGTGGCGTTCCAAAATCCGATGGCATATCTGCAATTTCAATATCTTGATCTGCTGGGAAAGACAATTTATTCAGCAGTGTTCCCTTGGCAATTTCACGATTATTTTTTGCACGTTCCAGATCCAATTCGCGACTGGCCAATGTTGTATCCGCCTTCAAAACGTCCGCCTTGGCCACCGCCCCTGCTTTAAATTTTTTCTGTGCGGTATCACGCGCCGTCTGCGCCACCGTCAGCAAACTTTGTGCCGACACAACGTCTGCATCCGCATTCAGCAACGCATAATACGCCCCAATAACACCATAAATATAATTCTGAACGGTTTCATCATAGTCAAACCCCGCCGCACGCCACGATGCCGCCGCCTGATTTAAATCGGACAACCGCTTGCCAAAGTCAAAAATCAAATACGACGCCGACAGCGATGCCCCATACGACCAATCCCCCCATGCCTCATTTCTGTATGGCAAAGATGCCGACGCAGACGCATTAACACTGGGCAAATAATTTGCATAATTTGCATTTTTGCTTAAACGCGACGATTCGTACGCCATATAAGATGCCGCGGTCTGTGGATTCCGACACAACCCCAGATCAATTACCTGTGGCAGGTTCAATCGTCCATCTGGCACCGTTGTCCGCGTCATACAGTCATCCACCGCAGCCCCCGCCGCAAATGGCACACTCCCCATCAACAGAAACAATAATTTTTTCATTAAAATTCTCTCTCTAAAACTTTATTTTAAATGATACTATTTTTCTGTTGAATTACAATTTATTTTTGCGTAAGATGCATTCACAAAGTTCAGGCCTGGTGGCAGAGTGGTTATGCAGAGGACTGCAAATCCTTGGATGCCGGTTCGATTCCGACCCAGGCCTCCACGAATAAAAAAGCACCCTTTTTGGGTGATTTTTTATTTGGTATGGGCGATATATTTTTGTACCCTACCCCATATGATTGAAACATTAAACCTAACCGATTTTCGCAATCACATTATGTGCCGAATAACCACCGGCGGCCATCGGAATATTATCATCACTGGCCCAAATGGCGCAGGGAAAACCGCCATCCTCGAAGCCGTATCGATGTTATCTGGTGAACGCGGCATGCGTGGTGCATCAATGCCCGACATTGCACGCTTTGGCGGCAACGGTGGTTTTGCGGTTTGTGCAAACCTGAACGACGAAACAGAAATCGCAATTCACTTTACCGGCGGCGACACAAATCGTCGTGCCAAGATTGACGGCGACACCGCCCCATTATCAGACTTGGCAAAACACCTGCGTATAATATGGCTGACCCCACGCGAAGACCGCTTATTTGTCGAAGGCGCATCCGACCGTCGCGCATTCTTTGATCGTCTGGCCACCAGTTTTGACACCACCCACGCCGGCCGTACTGCGCGCCTTGGCAAACTAATGACCGAACGGGCATACGCACTAAAAACAGGTGCCGACACACATTGGCTGGATGCACTGGACACACAAATTGCAGGCATCGCCGTCGCAATCGCCGCAGCACGCATCCAGTACGCCGGCGAATTAAACTTTTTCTTGGCGCGCTGTGCTGTTTCTGTATCCGGCAAACTGGAACAGATGTTAATATCTGGCACGCCTGCTGGATTGGTTGAACGCGAATATCTGGAATATCTGCGCGCAAATCGCACCTTGGTTGGCGATAAAATGATACTGGATGGACCACACAAATCCGACTTTGGCGTATTTAACAAAGAATTAAACCTGCCGGCACATCTGACCAGCACAGGACAACAAAAAACAATTTTAATTGATTTAATCTTGGCGCATGCAAAACTGGTTCACACCAAAACCGGCCGCCGCCCATTGATATTACTAGACGAAGCCGCCGCCCATCTGGATACCACCGCACGCGAAAAATTATTCAATGAACTGGGCATGGCAAACGCACAGGTTTGGGCAACTGGACTGGACCCAGAAATTTTTAAAAATGTCCCCGACGCGACATTTGTCGCTTGCCACGACGGGCAAATAAGTAATATAGTATTCGCGGGGTAAAAACATGGCACGTATTGATTATCAAACACTATTGGACAATGCACTAAAATCCGTTGTCAAAGACGCATTGATTCACGCACAATTTAACGGACTGGGCGATGGCACACACTTTTTCATCACATTTCGCACACGCGACGCTGGTGTTGTCTTGCCCGACTTTTTACGCATTCGTTATCCTGACGTTATGACAATTGTTTTACAGTATTCATACAACAACCTGCATGTTTCCGACAAAGAATTCGGTGTTCAACTGACATTTGACGGCCGTCCATTTTTCATCCGCGTTCCATTTTCTGCATTGGTTGAATTCAAAGATCCATCGGTCGATTTTATGCTGTCATTTCATCCCAAGATGCAGCCTGCCGCCGCGGACAACGATATGGAATTACCACTCGAAGAAAAACCGGACACCGTCCCCGACCCAGGGCGCGTTGTATCACTGGACGAATTCCGGAAAAGACATCAATAAAAATAATCCCGCAAACGCGGGATTTTCTTTAATTACTGTAATAACATGTAGATGGAAACTTCTCGCTGCCACTACCCTTGGTATCATTAAAAGTCCACGTTGTTCCTGCACCAATATAGCAACTGGTATTTGATATTGCCCCCGAACTTGATGAACCATAATTACCAGACGCGCTGTGTTGTGGACATCTTACACAACTGGACCCAGATTTATAATAGCCACCATTACACACAAACGTCGAATAATTTCCACCAGAACATGTGGCATTACTGGGACATGCAGTACACCCCGTATCACATCCTGTGGCGGTGCCATAATACCCCGGCGCACAAGAATAATCTGTATCTTCCAGATACAACGTACAACTGGTAACAGAAACCTGTCCATCACCGACCCACCGAATTGTCCATAATTCTTCCTGTATTACAGAATCACCACAATACGTGGTACCACCATCGTGCACTAAACTTTCGTATTGCATACAGGCATCTGAATCGACATGACAATCATCTGAAAAAAATCGATAACCCGAACCCGTAATATCTTCAACCTCTAAATATGGGCACAATTGATCAGGATCATTAAAGTTCGCATACGCATTTGTCGTACAAAACAACAACACCGCCGACACCAAACCGACGTTTAGATTCAGCATAAAAGTGGGAGATAAAAATGCAGAAATCTGGGATTAAAATTTGGGAATTGATGCCGAGGACAATCGTCCCATTAGATTCGGCAGTTATTTTTCTTCTGTACGCCATATATTCTGCCACATTCGCCCCATTTTTGCAAGTGTGATTTTAGTATATAAACTCCGTCATCCCCGCGCAGGACACTATGACGATGTTTAAGAGATAAAAACCTAAACACCGTCGTCATCCCCGCGCAGGCGGGGATCCATTGCGTTCGCTGTACTTCTTGCACTTGAATACCAAGAACGATGAATACATAAAAACAATGGATACCGGCCTGCGCCGGTATGACGAATAAGTGTATTCCACCACTAACCACTAGCCACTTACACTAACCACTAATAAAAAATCCCCCAATCGGGGGATTTTTTATTTCTTTTTCACAACTTTTTTCGGCGTGGCTTTCTTCTTCACGCCCGCTGTTTTCTTTACCGCAGGTGCCGCCACTGGCTTTGCTTCTGATTTTCCCTTGGGCGAATCCTTCATTTCTTTTTTAAAGACATTCAAACCGTCCGCCAAATTTTTCATCATCGCCGGAATCTTGTTTGAACCAAACAAGATAACCACCAACACGACAATAACCAAAATTTCTGCCCAACCTAAACGACCAAACATTTTCCAACCTCTGTTTATATATTATTATTTCGCGACATAGCAATCCAGTCCATCAGACTTGGCATTGCGACAGAACCCATTTGCATCTGACGATGTCTTGAACGCAACACGCAATCTGTATGTTGTTTTCCCATCCTTCAGTTGCGCCGCCAAGATAACAAACTGCTGACCATCAAACAAACTCTTGTGTGCATTACGAATCTGACGCTGTGCATTTTCCGCCAACGCACGCGTGCTGTACGAACCGAACTGTACATACCACGATCCTGCCGCGGGCTTGGCCACAGGGGTTTTCACCGCTGGTTTTGCCACAGATTTGGCTGCCGGCTTTGCCGCTGGTGCCTTGACCGGTGCTGCAACTGGCTTTGGCTTGGCTGCGGGCTTGGATTCTGCGGCTGGATTAAACTTAACTTCTTTGCGTTCTTCAACAACACGCACTGGCACACCCGCCGTTGGCTGTACCGGCTGTGGCGCGGCCACCGGTTGTGGTTTTGGTTGTGGCTGGGCCACTGGCTGTGGTGCCACAGGCACAGGTTGCGGTTGCACAACCGGTTGTGGCATCGCCTGAACCGGCTGCACAGGTGGCATCACATTCATATCAACCGGCACACCTGCATTATCAACAACCGCCACTGGCGCATCTAAATCCACCTCTATCGATGACGAAGATTCATCGCCAATCGCACGAATGATAATATATGTCGCCAACACAATAACCACCAAACCGACCGTCAACAACAGCCATGGTTTCTTTGGGCGTGGGCTGGCAAACGGTGTTGCATCTGGCAACGTGTCCATTGAACCATTATCGTCCAAGTCTAATAAATCCAAGTTATTATCATCATTCATGATAAAATCCCCCCATATTTTGTTATGGACATTATATCATAAAAAACGCCAAAGACCAAACGCCTTTGGCATAAAATTTTATTTTGGCATTTGCCCAAAATTTGGTGGCACAATCAATTTGTGATTTTCTTCGACGATTGGCTCTACCTCGCACTTTTTTGCGCACCCTGCAACAATCATCGGCATTGAAACCATCACACACACCAACAAAACTTTTTTCATCTTTTATCCTTTCTTAAATTATGCGGGGTGGACACCCACCCCACCATATCACAGTGGCATTTTCACTGCATCTTGCATCATTGCGACAAAATCGTCCATTGACATAACTTCCTGTTTTTCTTGTCCCAAACGACGCAAAGTCACCATTTTATCAGCCGCTTCTTTTTCACCAACAACGGCGATAATTGGTGTCTTGGCCAACGACAGTTCGCGGATTTTATAGTTAACTTTTTCATCACGCAAATCCGCACGCGTATTCACACCCGCCGCGCGCAGGGCCGCCACAACTTCCATTGCATAGTCTGCATGCTTTTCCGAAATTGGCGTTACAACAACCGGTTCTGGACTTAACCACAATGGCAAATTTCCACCGGTTGATTCCAGCAACACACCCATAAAGCGTTCAATCGACCCCAGCATTGCACGATGCAACATAATTGGGCGATGTTTTTCACCATCTTCACCAACATATGACAAATCAAATCTTTCTGGCAGATTCATATCCAACTGCACCGTACCGCACTGCCATACGCGTCCCATTGAATCTTTCAGATAGTTATCAATCTTTGGCCCATAGAACGCCGCATCCCCTTCGGCGATTTCATATTCGATACCGTTTTTATCCAACGCGGCCTTTAACGCCCCCTCGGCCTTGTCCCAGATTTCATCTGACCCGATTCGGAATTCTGATTCTTTACGCGTTGCCAACTTCATAGAAATTTTATCAAAACCAAACTTGCCATAAATATCTTTGATAAACTTCAAGATTTTAACAACTTCTTCTTCTAATTGTTCTTCGGTACAGAAAATATGCGCATCGTCCTGTGTAAATTCACGCACACGCATCAATCCCGACAAACCACCGGCTGCTTCATAGCGATGAACCTTGCCAAATTCTGCCATATACAGCGGCAAATCTTTATACGAACGCAACCCATGTCCAAACACCAACATCCCCCCTGGACACGACATCGGTTTGATACAGAACACTTTGCCATCTTGTGTTTTACCGGAATAGTTATGTTCACCATACTTTGCCCAGTGTCCACTGCGTTCCCACAGACATCTGTCCATAACGGCAGGCGTTGAAATTTCCTGATACCCCGCCCGTTCCTGACGTGCACGCACATATTCAATCAGGCGACGATACATCTTGTACCCTTTGTCATGCCAGAACACCGACCCTGGGGCATATTCTGGTTCAAAGTGGAACAAATCCATATCTTTACCCAATTTGCGGTTATCACGCGCAGCGGCCTCTTCCTGCATTTTCAAGAACGCATCCAATTCTTCCTTTGACGCAAACGCATCAACATAAATGCGCTGCAACATTTTATTTTTGGAATCCCCCTTCCAGTACGCACCGGCAACACTACGGATTTTAAAAGAATCGCGTGGCAAATCCTTGGAACTTTCCACATGTGGCCCACGACACAAATCCACAAAATCACGAAACGCATAAATCGACAGTTTTTCCCCTGCCGCATCATATTCGTTCAACCATTCCATTTTATATGGCTGGTCTGCAAAGATTTCTTTTGCTTCATCTAAACTGACAATTTTCTGTTCGAAACGTCCATTTGATTTAATCAGATCGCGCATTTCCTTTTCAATTTTTGCAAAGTCATCTTCTGAAAAACGATAATCTGTATCAAAATCGTAATAGAACCCATTTTCGATTGCCGGCCCACCCGCGAATTTAACATCTGGGTGTAATTTTTTCACTGCCGCCGCCATAACGTGTGCCAACGAATGACGCATTAATTCAATATCATATGCCATAATACTATGCCTTTTTTCCTGTTAATTATTCAGATTAATTTGATTTGTTTGATTATAAGAAATTTGTGCGGCCTACCGCAATACAGAAATTACACCCCCAACGGGGTTGTAGTAGTTGTTGTTGCAAAGAAAATCATAAACAAATTCATACTGAGTATATTACGCCTATTCTTCAACAAAATCAAGACATTAAATACCCAGATAAAAAGTTTAGTGGCCAGTGTTTTTTTCGATATACAGCATTCACTAACCACTTACACTAACCACTCACTCCGAATAATAACAATCTGCCGAATACGTTCCCGACCCAATATTATCACTGAAACTCGATCCTGCCGGCAAATAGCAACTGGTAATCCCACCCGTATTTTTATCCACCGTTGTTCCATATACACCACCCGACGACGGGCAACGCACACACGATGTACCACTTAAATAATACCCCGTATAACACGAATACGTCGTAGACGAAACCGCACATGTATCTGCATACACCGACAACACACACAATCCCACACAAAGGGCAAATAATATCTTCTTCATATCTTTACCCCCTTTACATCAAAGAAATTGCTGAACACGCCGTATTAGTCGCATTAATCACACAACATCCTGTCCAACCTATTGACGACGAACTATAATTAACACATTGCCACGCTTCTTCTGTTGATGTTGTGGCCTCACACGAAGAATATTGCACCGTCGTATAACGATGCAAAATTTCCGAATATGTGGTTTCTGCGGTCCGTTCACACCGCCCACTTGCATCATTATACGTCCACCCTGTCGGACACACCCCTTTGGTAAAGGTTTTACCATTTGTACAACAATGTGTGTTCGCACACGTTGCAATACATTCCGACTTTGTTTGATTCAAAGAAATTAACGATCCTGCCACACCAAAACAGTCATCAACAAACATTGGCAGCATACCAACACACAAAACAAAAATTTTTTTCATTTCAATCCTCCTGATGTTTTATGAAAAAACAAAAACCACTGAAAAAATTTCAAGTGGTTGGAGGTTCGAAACAATTATTGTGAATTGTGGGCTTATTTATATATATCGCCACCCTCCAACCCAGTTGGATTGGCAGGTTCAGACATATCTATAAAAAACAACACCACCCAGACAGCAATCATCCATGTGGTGCCGAAAACTATATCTATGTCTGTATTTCTATGTTGCACAATGCAACATCACAATAACGGGTTTCGACACCCCGCCCATGGGAAATCCCCACCGGCACAACAATTATAAGAGAAAACAAAAACCAACGCAATTAAAATATGTTAATCCACTGGATCGCCGCGGTCGTTTACACTCCCTCGCGATGACAAAAGTTTTTAAGTTTCTAGAAAATTAAGCTCTTTTGTCATTGCGAGCGCAGCGTGGCAATCCAGTCTAATTAGTTCATCTTTGTCATTACGAGCACAGCGTGGCAATCCAGTCTAATTAGTTCATCTTTGTCATTGCGAGCGCAGCGTGGCAATACAGTAAATAGAATCCGCTTTAACGAACCCAAAACATATCTTGTAAACTCAAATCCATCCAATCTGGATTTATACTTTCAATCAAACTTAATTTATATTTTCTTGACTGCGACTTGATGTGCTTTTCACGTTCAATCGCATCATTTACATATTGAAACTCTTCCCAATATCCCAACTTATCACAACCATATCGTGCCGAAAAAGAATCTGGATTTATCTTATTTTTGTGTTCCCAAACACGTCTTGTAACATCATCCGTCATACCAGTGTACAACGTACCATTTCTGCGATTAAACATAATATAAACATAGAATTTATATTCTTTCATTTCGCTTCTATTTACTGGATTGCCGCGGTCGTTAACACTCCCTCGCAATGACAAAGACACTTAATATTCTAGGAACTTAAAAATTCTTGTCATTGCGCGCAAACGCCAGTTTGCGTGGCAATCCAGTCTAATTAGTTCATCTTTGTCATTGCGAGCAAACGCCAGTTTGCGTGGCAATCCAGTTTTATGCATTTCGCCCTATAAATCCAAAATGCACCCAAACAAGACGGCGAAAAAGAAACAAACCGTTCCCCCAATCACAAACAGGTGCCACACCGCGTGCGAAAACTTCATCCGCCGCCACAGATAGAATATCACCCCAATCGTATACGCCAAACCACCGGCCAGAATAAACCACAAACCACGTTCCGGAATATTGCGAATCATCGCCGGCAATATAAACAGCAACGTCCACCCCATCGCAACGTACAGTCCAACCATCCACTTGGGCTGTTGACGTGGATTTCTAATCTTCATATACGATCCAAAAAACACTATCGCCCACAGTATTCCAAACACCGTCCAACCAATAATCCCGCGCAGGTTTACCAATAAAAACGGCGTATAGGTCCCCGCAATCAACGCATAGATTGCAACACTGTCCCACACCTCAAAAAAGCATTCGTGCTTTTTACCGATGGTTGCATGACACATCGTTGAACCAAAATACAACGTTATCATCGTCACACCAAAGATTGCACACGACACAACCGCCCACGCATCACCCTTGACACCCGCGAACACAACCAACAGTGTCAACGCCGCAATGGCCAATCCAATACCAATACCATGTGTCAGAATATTTACCACCTCTTCTGCACGCGTGCTGGGTTTTTCCCAACGAAACAGCCCTGTCGCCCGCAGAACCTTTAACAATTTTGATGCATGTTCGTCTTTTTTAACGGCCCGAACTCTGGCCCGCTTTGATACTGTCATTTTATCGCCCCCTCGATTCGTTTAATTACGCGTTCCGCACCCATAACCGACATAATGGAATACAGGTCTGGTGTATTTGTGCGACCTGACAATGCCACACGCAAATTCATCGCCACATCGCCATTTTTAACACCTGATGCCTCGGCAATCGCAACAATCTTTGCCCACCAAGTATCCTTGTCATCCGATTCGTTATACGTTTCCAAAAATGCCTTTAACACGTCCTGATTAAAGTCATATTCTGAATTTGGCACGAACAAATCATCCCAGAAAAACGCAACATTTTCCAACGTCTGGGACCAAGTAATAAAGTCCTTGCGCACACGTTTTGGATTATCACGTTCAATTCCCAAAACACCTGTTAAATAATCTGCATCTGCGACCTGCATACGATTCGTTTCCGTTCCATATTCATTGGCCCAGCGCACAACACGCGCAACCAATTCTGGCACCGGCAACGAACCAATAAACTCTTTCGCCCACCATTCTAATTTTTTCATATCAAACAGCGCGCCCGACATCGGAATTTTCTTTGCACGCATTTCATAGTCCCAAAATGATTTAACCTGCCCCTTTGCCTTGGCTTCTTCATAACCCGATGCCGCAATATTCCCCAGATATTCAATCACAGATTCTACTGGCCAACCTGCATTTAAAAAGAACGCCACATTTGCCTCGGGGTCTTTACGTTTGGACAGTTTACGCTGCTTCCCAGTTTCTTCATCAATTTTATCAATGGTCGACGTATGAATATACAACGGCGCACGCCAATCCATCATACGGAACAACTGCACATGCAGCGGCAACGACGGCAACCATTCTTCACCACGAATAACATGTGTTGTTCGCATAAAATGATCATCACACAAATGCGCAAAGTGATACGTTGGCAACCCATCATTTGATTTAATCAAAACAATATCTTCATTATTTTCTGGGAACCCAATCGAACCACGCACTGCATCCTTGCAGAAAATACGCTGTTCTGGATTACCGGTCGAATACAGACGAATCGATGGCACCGCCCCGTTATCTAAATGCGCAATAATTTCTTCTTCGGTCAAATTTCTGTCGCGTGCAAATTCACCATAGATACCGGTTGCAAAACCTGCCGCCTTTTGATTTTCACGAATTTGTTCCATATCTTCTGCCGTCAAAAAACAAGGATACGCCAACCCCTTCTCTAACAAAAACGCCACCACAGAATGATAAATATCTTTGCGTTGCGATTGATAGTATGGCCCATAAACTACATCATTATTATATGCCAAACCGAATCGATGCATAGATTCCTCGATAATCTTAACCGCATCCTGCACTTCACGTTTTGTATCTGTATCTTCGATTCGCAGCATAAACACCCCACCCGACTGCTGCGCCAATTTACAGTCAATCAATGCACCATACAGCCCACCAATATGCATATATCCCGTTGGACTGGGCGCAAAACGTGTGACCATCGCCCCATCCGGCAAATTGCGTGGCGGAAACTTTGCCTCTAATTCATCCAATGTATATTTCGGTACCGCGCCCAACACACGTGCAATTAAATCTTTTGACAAACCACTTCTCATCTTTATCTTTCCTTTTTCCATTCCTGTCTTAATTTTGAATAAACTGCAATATCATGCACAACACCGTTTGGCAAAACCTCTGCCCCACGCAAAACACCATCTAAATGAAAATTTAACCGTTCTGGAATTGCGCGCGATGCCTTGTTTTCTGTGGCACACCGAATTTCAACACGATTTGCCCCACCAATTTCAAAGCACAAATCTTGTACCCTGTCGGTGGCGACGGTCATCATCCCACGACCATTTGCCGCCTTGTCCAACCAATAGCCAATTTCCATTGTCTGATTAGATTTATCATCACGCACCACCCCAACCATACCACGCAGGCGCATACGTTCAAACAGCAGATATTTATTCATATCCAGCCGCGCCACAGATTTCACCACTTCAAATTCATCTTCGGGCGACTGGACATAGTCCACCCACCCCAACCAAGGTCTGAAAAAATCACGATTTCTGTCGACCACTTCATACAAAGACTGTGCAACATAAAATGTTGCCGCCGGCTTGTACAAATCAAAGTCATAGTTTTCAACATCAATTCGCTGTGGATATTCTGCCATATCTATATATTCCTTGTGTTTTTAATTACCCAATTCTATACTAAAACTATGGAAAAACAAGAAATAAGAACATTTGGTCGCCGTCATGGCAAAAAATTATCCGCCCGTCAACAAGACCTGATTAACAACCTGTTGCCGGCATTAAAACCAACAACTGGCGATATATTGGAAATCGGCTTTGGCGCAGGCGAACACGTACGCGAATTGGCGCGCGCCATGCCAAACAAAATCATTATCGGTGCCGAACCTTTTATGAATGGGGTCGCATCCCTGCTGTCTGCAATAACTGACCCAAATACGAATCGGGTTATGGACGAATATTCTGGCATTCGCATCTGGGCGGACGATGTTCGTGATTTCCTGCGCACGACCGATTCGAAATTTTCGCAGATTTGGGTTTTGCACCCCGATCCTTGGCCCAAGGCACGACACGAAAAACGTCGCCTGCTATCTGCTGAATTTTTAAACACATTATCTAAATATTTGGTACCAGACGGCGAAATCATTATCGGCACCGATCATTGGGAATACTTTGATTGGATACTGGAACAAATCAAAGACACCGACCTGACGGCCACAATTCCCGACATGGAAATAATCCAAACGCGGTATCAGCATAAAAACAAGGCCGGCACCGACGCACCAAAATATCTGATACTAACACATTAATACACAAAGAATCGCGACCCTGACATCAATTCTGGTCGCATTTTTTGTATCAGGCGCATCGCCTGTTCGGTCCACATGGGATGGCCCCCCAACATAAAATGCACATCAAACTTATTTTCATCAGACCACGCATCCAGCATTCCAAAAACCCGCGCCGCAAAGTCAGATTTTGCCCCCAAATCCCGCGTCATAACGAACAGAACAGATGATGCATTTATCTTGCGCAAATCCGCAAACAATCTATCCCAATCATTTGGGCCAACACCACCAATATCCATCCCAATCGACAAATCTTTGGCAAAGAATAAATCATCACGAATCATATGCGTCTGCCGCACCAGTTCCGATAACGCCACCGGCCCACCCAAAAACACCTGTGCACCATGCGCGCCCTGTTTAAACGCCGCGTTAATACGCACCGTAATATCAGAAACCTGCTGTTCAGAAATCTTTTTTTCTGGAAAATAAAATCGCGCTAAAATCTTTATCGCCGTCCCTTCCAGCCATGGCCACACAACACCAACCGATGCCGGCACAACAGACATCACAGACGTTTTATTTTCAACCGCCACTTGGACCATACGCGCCAATTCACCCGAATCTAAATCCGCCCCACACCACAGTGCGGCATTCGTATTCGGCACTTCATCAAACTTAAACTCACTTTCCATCATTATGCTTTTTACTTTACCACAAATATGATACAATAAAAGTCATAATGAAAAATAAATTAGACAATTTTTTACTTGGCACACTGTGGTTATCTGCAACGACATTGGGTGCCTGTTTTTGGTTCAACACCAGATTTGGTTTTAATCTGTTTTCCGCATCTCATTGGAAACACCTTGCATATATGCAGGCCGCCCAAAATCCGGTCAGTCCGGCCTTCTACATCTCTATGACTATCGCTGTTATTGTGGTGATATTGGGACTGTACCTGCTGATACGTCCCCGCTTTCGCAAAATACGTCTGCCAATCCGACATGTCTCCGGCACCGCCCCAACCACAACACCAACGGTCATTAGCCAACCGCCCACCACATCACAACCTGTGCCTGCGGCACCGGCAACGGCATCATTAACAACGCCTGCACCTGCACCAATCCCAGAAATGGCACGTCCACCACGCCTAAATGTTGCAATCACCCCAACATTGGTTGGCACGCCACCACAAACACAACCACAATCAACAACGATTCCAACACCCACCGTACAATCAGCCCCACAAACCGATTGGCCGCAATTACGTGAAATCTTTATCAACACCGGCTATACGGTAAAAACTGCGCCACGCATCGGCACGACCCAGACTGCATTACTGGCCATCGGGACCGACGAAACATTATGGCTGGGTGGTGTCGGAATTGAAAAATCTGCACTACAAAACGCAATTAACACAATGAATCAGGTATTTTCAGACACCTTGGACGACATTTACATAAACGTGCATGGATTTGTTATCGCTGCCCCAGATGCAGGCACCACATCCGAATCGGACATTTTGACATTTGACAGCATTAATGCATTGCAAACATATATGGCATCGCATCCAAACCCACCACTGCCCGCCGATGACAGTGGCAACTTTGATGCGTTTTCTGCATATATATCAACCGTAATTGATTACCTAGGGAAAATTTAATGCAACTGACTGCCGGCGCGGCCGAAAAAATGATTTCAGATTTAGGTATGTCAGATATGCCGTTGATTGAGGTGTCCCCAACCCCAACACCCGTTGCCCCCGATTGGTTCAGCCAATACAAAAATTTATGTAAACAGTTCATGATGTCGCTGACCGATTCGGTTGAAACATTGGCATTCATGAACCTTACCCAAGACGAATTTATGAACCTGATTATGGGGCGCAGCGTACCACAAAACATATCATTTCGCTTTCGCGTACCATTGGTATGGGGCGGCAAACTGGAAATCGATAACATGTTCATATGTTGGACATTCCCACACAGCCACAATATGGATCGCTTTATAATAAATCAATCTGGTAACACAACAATCTGGCTGCCCAACCCTGCACAAAAGGTATACCTGCCGGCACATACCGCCGGTGGCGGCGATGGCGGAAACGCAACCGAAGACCGCTTGGCCCAAATGGGCGCACAACTGGCGGGTGGCCACGACATGTAAAATAAAATGGTGAACCAAACACATGACCTGTGATGAATTTTTATCTTTAATGAAATCGCGTGGGGCCGAACTGATGCCACCGGCTACACCCAGTCAAATCGCCTTGACCAACACCGCCCTGCAACAACGCAGACGCGCAATGTTGCCATCCTTTATGATTGAATTGTATACAAAAACAGGCGGAATAAATCTGGGCAGTGGCTATATCTTTGGTCCAAACGAAATCTCACAGGGCATACGATACCCTGCCCCAACGATATTACAGGTAAACGACGACATCACGACTGTTGCATCCACGATGGGCAAAACAATTTTCGGACGCAACGATTTATTTTGGTTTGCATTTGATGCATTTGGCACATGTTATATGCTTGACAACTTGACATTAACACCCCTGCGCCGCTATGATGACGCGCATCGCGCATTAACAGACTGCTTAATTGCCGGAAAACTATAACACAGCAAATAAAATCAAATGAAAAAACTGTCCGTATCTTTATCAGGCCACCAAACCAGCATCACACTGGAACCAGAATTCATCGATGCCCTGCACGCGTTGGCGGCACGCGCCGGCAAACCCATTGCAACAATAATAAATGAAATCGACGAATCACGTCCCGCAAACACGAACCTATCTTCGGCGGTACGCGTCTGGGTTTTAAACCAGATGATTTTACGAATTGCACAAAATTAAAAAACCGCCTATACGGCGGTTTTCTTAACGTTCATCCGTTTTTACACCAATCATTATACACATTGATGCAAACAACAAAACAATCATCATCCATCCATTTAATCCAATAACACGATATGGTGTTTGATGCGCCCCCCACACAAATCCATCCAACACACCTGCAACCCCAATCGGCAAACTGGATATAACCGCACCATCTGCACCAACGAACGCACTGATTCCGGAATAGTTCGCACGCACAATCGGCAACCCCGATTCGATTGCATAACGCCGCACCATATCTAAATGCTGATACGTTCCAGATGTTTCACCAAACCACGTATCATTTGTGATATTAACAATCGCATTCAAATTTTCCGGTGCCATATCTGGCAACAACGAATCAGAAAATATCACCTCATAACAAATTGCCGGTGCGAAAACAAATCCCCCAACTTCTAAAACTGTTGGCCCATCGCCTGCCGTCAAATTCACAGGTGCCGGAAAAACACCAAACGGCCGATATTCACCAAACGGCACAAGATGTGATTTACTGTATACCTGTTGAATCCCACCATCAGAATTTACCACAACCATTGAATTAAACAGACCGCCATCACCAAACGTTGTTGCACCCATAACAATCGGCCGCCCCAACATTCTGGCCAACGCAATATTATCATCGTTCAGCACAACATATGGATACGTTGTTTCTGGATAAATTATGACATCTGCATCACCTGCGCCACTGGCCAAACTTAACAAATTTCGCATATTATATTCTGCATATTCCAATGCCTGCGCCCGATTGTGTGTAGCCTTTTGCGACTGCGACATTGCAGGTTGCACAATGCGCAACATCACATTTTTATCATCCGCGCCAACATCACTGACCTGCATATTATGCTGGCCATACCATGCGCCAATACCCATCAACACAATCCACAGCCCCAGCATCAACCACCCTGCCTTGCACCGCAATGCACGCATAACTTCAACCAGTGTTGCAATTCCCCCAACGATTACAAAACTTAAACCCAACGCCCCCCACAGCGACATTGAATTTGCAAGAATTGGAAACGGCATCGCAATATTCGCAATCGGATTCCAAGGGAAACCTGTAAACATCCATTCACGTGCCCATAAAACCAAAGTCCACACACCTGCGAAAATAAAAACACGCGCCACACACCCCACCATACGTTTTTGTGCAATGGCGACCAAGGGCCATGAAAAAATCAACACGCCTGCCAACGCCAAACCAATCAACGCTGGCGCGGTCCAGATTGCAAATTGTTGCGCCAATTCCGGCACCACATAAATAGAATGCAATGTCCACCAAAACATTGACACCGCATACGCTGCCCCAAATGGCGCAACCCGCCCCAACGATTTCCAAAAACCGCCTATATTATTATTGCGCACTGTCAACCAATACGCCCCACCAACACCAATCAATGTCCACCACCATTGATAGAACGGCGCAAATCCCAAACTGGCAATCGCCCCAAACAGCGCATACAACGCATATTGCCAAAAACTGTTTTCACGAACCCTGCAACGTTGCCACAACGCAACTATGCGTCCCGCAGGGCAACAACTGCCGTCTGCACACATAAATTCATTTTCGTCTTGATATGGATTTTTTATTCCCATTTTTTTCAACGCCTTTATCTCTTTAAATTCCATAACCGCCGCTTCGTCATCTGTAATATGATCATGTCCTGTTAAATGCAAGACCCCATGCACCACCATATGTGCCACATGATGTTCAACTGGGATTTTGGCGGCCGCGGCCTCGGCCCGAACAGTATCCAACGATATATAAATATCCCCCAACAAAACATCATCACCCAATTCAAAAGATAAAACATTTGTTGGCTTATCAACATTGCGATAGGTCTTGTTTATCTCATGAATTTCCGCATCATTTGTCAGAATTATTGACACCTCGGCATGCTTGTATACGGCGCCAACCGCCGTATTGGCGATTTTTTCAAAATCAACTTTATACTTATTCCACCGCTTATCATGAACATCAATATATACTTTCATATCTCATACACCTATGCTAGGTTCCCATCAAACTCTTTCCCATACAAGAAAATATCGCGTTTTGCATTTTTCTGACGCAACTGCTGCACCCCAGAATTAAACGCCGTTTTCTTTTTACCACCACTCTGTGGCAAAGATTGCATTTGTTGCTGCACACGATTAATCGCCTTTTGATACGTCTGCTTTCTGGCATCACCCAAGTCATCCATCTGTGCATTTTCCAACGCTGTTTTATAATTCTTTGCCGCCAAGTCATAATTCCTGCGTGCCAGCGCAACATTACCCTGCCCCTGATAAATCTTACCCATCTCTTCACGCGCCAACCCTGCATTATAATACGAAGATGCCTTAACATCACGATCCAGCAGCAACGCCTTGTTCGCATTCATACGTGCATTTCCATCTTTGACCGCCTGCACACATTTTTCATAATATTGAATCGACTTATTCTCATCCCCCAACTTCTTATATGCCAACGCCAAAGAACTATAGGCCTCCATATTATCTGCATCAGTCTCAATCGCCGCCAAATACAAATCCGCCGCCTGCTGATACTTTCCTGCCGCAAATGCCTTATCTGCATCATTCAACTTTTTCATTGAACCTTCTATCTGAACATCTTGCGCCGTCTGCTGTTCTACCGCTAAATCTAAACTTGTTCTCTCTGCCTGTCCTGCACTGACCTGCGCCAAGATATTTTTCCCTTCATCAAAGTCTGACAAAAATGTTTTAACGCTTGACTTTTCACCCATTCGCGCACGATTCAATGCATATTCAATCGTCTCGGTCCCAAACAGAAAATGTCCATTTCTGTATACATTATTTATATTTATCTTTGAAAATGCATCACGCGGCAATCCCAAGAAATCTTCTGCAGAAATCACACCAATCGCATATGCCGCGCACCACCACCGACGCTTTAATGTCCCTTCACGCCACGTTTCGGCCCCTGGATAATACGAAAAAGCATCTGCCAACTGCTGTACAGTCTGTGCATTTGAAATACGTCGGGCAATTTCCTTCATATCTGCCGGTCTTTGATAACCCGCCATAACCAAGGCAACCGCCTGCTGCGCACCAATATTTTGCTGATTCAACGTTGCCTGTTTTAATGCCGGCAATGTTTCATACAACAAATGCCGTTTACACTGTTCATAGTTCCCTGCCTTATCACGCGTCTTTGTCTGCCCCAGTGCATTTGCCTTTCTATGCAACCGCCCTGCACTATCATACGTATACGTCCACGTACACCCCAGTCCATTTGTTTCACGCGATTCACTGCCATGACGTTTTGGCGATGCCCGATATGTTTCCAATTCTGTCAATCCAACTGCAATCTCTGGCCAATATTCCGCCAACGCTTGCTTTGCAAACTGTGCATCCTCTGGACTAATCGTCTGCAGATCTGCCGTCGACTCTATCAAATCAACAGAATCCACCGTCGAAATCGCTTCTGTTGCTACATCTTCCTTCTTATCTTCTATCTTTACTTCTTGTTTTGGTGCATCTGGTTCATCCTTATCATTTTCCTGAACCAACGCACGCCCACCAATCAACACACCAACCATCATGGCATAGTACACAACATAAGATGCCACCGCAGGATTTTTCTTTATCGCATTTGATAGCCCTGCATAAACCTTGCTGCCCTTTCCTTGGCCGGCCACGCGTGTTTTCTTGTTTCCTATTCCCCGTTCCATCGCACGCAACGCAACATTATCAATCAACACAACATTCAGCAAACGCGTCAGATATTCCATAATCCACAGCAATCCAACCCCAGACACCTTGGCCCCGACCTGTGCGTTTTCTTTAATCCATACGCCCAGTTTTTTTAAATCCAACTTGCCATCTACCAGCAATTCATTTATATGTGCTGTATCAGGCACCTGCCATTTGGCAACAACCTGACGGCCACTTTTAAATTTATCTGCAACAAATCTTGGGCCATTTCCCATACGTTGCACACGCGTTGTTTTATTCTTTTGTTGTGCCATAACAATCACCTCTTGCCCAAACCTGTTTTCTTGGCGATTTTCGAACGCTTGCGCGCATATGCCGGTGCCACAAACGGATAATCATCCGGCAACCCCCACTTTGCCCGATATTGTTCTGGGGTCATGTTAAATCTGCGCTTGATATAGCGTCGCAACATCACATGCCATGTTCCATCTTCTAGACATTGAATTTTATCTGGCTGCACAGAATCTTCGATTTGCTGCGGTGTGATTGATGTGCCACGCAAAATTTCACGTGCATGTTGAACGGCGGTCTCCATCGTCAGGGATGGATTTGCCGAAATCGCCGCCGCGGCCAAATTCGCCACCGCCAACGTAAATTCAGAATTTTTATTTACCAACTTGCCAATTCCTTTACAATTTAATACAATGATTATACCACAAATAAAGATTAAATAAAAGCCAAGTAAAATCATGACACGACCACTTGCCGATTTAATGCGTCCAAACACGATTAACGATGTCGTGGGTCAAACAACACTGTTGGGCGAAAACGGTCTGGTTCGTCGCATGGTCGACAACAAAAAATTATCTAATTTAATTTTGTGGGGCCCCCCAGGGTGCGGCAAAACCACAATCGCACGCGCATTGGCAAATTCTGTTGACATGGACTTTGTCCCGATGTCTGCGGTATTTTCTGGCACCGCCGACATTAAAAAGGCAATGGATGCCGCCCGTATGAACCGCGACATTGGGCGCGCCACTTTATTATTTATTGATGAAATCCATCGCTTTAACAAAACGCAACAGGACACATTGTTGCCATATTTAGAAGACGGCACCGTCGTTTTCATGGGCGCAACCACTGAAAACCCCAGTTTTAATTTAAACAACGCATTATTATCACGCTGTCATATCGGGGTATTACAGCCCCTGTCTACCGAAGACTTGTTAACCTTGATGACACGTGCCGAAGAATTTACGAATAAAAAATTACCACTGGACGATGCTGCACGAATCCACTTGGCCCAGATGGCCGATGGTGATGCCCGATTTTTATTGAACACAGTTGAATACCTGTTCAATGCAAATTTCAAAAAACCTTTATCGCCCGACACGTTGGATTCCGCCGTACAAAAGCGCGCGCCCCTGTCAGACAAGCATGGCGATGAACATTATAATTTAATATCTGCGGTACACAAATCCCTGCGTGCCAGTGATACAGATGCCGCCCTTTATTGGACGGCCCGCATGATGACATCCGGTCAGGATCCGATGTACATATTTCGCCGTCTTACACGCTTTGCGGTCGAAGATGTCGGACTGGCCGACCCCAACGCATTACAGGTTGCAATCGCCGCATGGTCTGCATACGAACGACTGGGCAGCCCCGAAGGGGATTTGGCCCTGACCCAACTGGTTATCTATTTGGGTACTGCACCAAAAAGTATTGGCAACTATCGCGCGCAAAAGGCCGCATACGCCTGCGCCCGCGAAACCGGCTCTTTAATGCCGCCCAAGAACATACTAAACGCCCCAACAAAAATGATGAAAAATTTGGGCTACAACGCCGGATACATCTATGACCCAGATACCGCAACGGGATTTTCTGGTCAAAACTGTTTCCCCGAATCGATGGGCCGCGTAAAGTTCTATGAACCGGTCGAACGCGGATTTGAACGCGAAATAAAAAAGCGTCTGGAATACTGGGAATCCCTGCGAAACAAAATGAATAAAAACTGATGTCGTTTTTAACGCGCCTTGACCATCAGTTCTCCAATTTCACGCAACACCACACGCACATTCCCCAACGAATCTGTATGTCGCGCGGCACAACCGACCCCTGCCCGTTTAATCAGTCCTGACAACGTCCGCCCTGGGCCCAATTCATAACTGTGTGTGATATTATATGTTGGAAAAGATTCCATAATTTCCAACCACCGCACCCCATGCGTCATCTGATTACACAGTGCATCACGCACATCACGCGGATTTGACATAAAGTTGGCCGTCTGATTTGAATACCAATTTGTTTTTGGGGCATCAAACTGAATACTTTCCATACGCGTACGCATCAATTTTTCTGCACCACTCATCAATGCACAGTGTGCCGGCACAGCGATATTCAAACGCTTTGCAATACGCGCGCCCTGTTTTTGCGCCGCCGCCACCACCGCGTCCAGCGCAGCATTATGCCCACTGATAATAAATTGATCACGCGCATTATGATTTGAAATTTGAACATAACCATGCCCCGCGGCTGCAACCATACATTGATCCACCACATCCTTGGGCAAACCAACAATCGCCGCCATACCACCTGCCCCTGCAACATCCTGCATATATGTTGCACGTGCCGCCAACATCTGCACCGCATCGGTCATCTGCATACTGCCCACGCAATTCAGGGCAGAATACTGCCCCATTGAATGCCCCGCCATTGCATATGCAATATTGTACAACGGCATACCAAATTCACTTTCAATAACATTCGCAATCGCAACAGAATGTGCAAACGTTGCCAAAGAAGTATTTTCTGGCTGGTTTAATTCTGTTTGCGAACCATTGAAACACAGTTTCGCAATATCACGCTTTGCAATATCTGACACCTGTTCAAAAACATATCGTGCCGACGCAAATTCATGAAAAACATCCGCGCCCATACCAACGTATTGCGCACCCTGCCCTGGAAAAACGAAAATAATTTTTTCTTGCATAACGCCAGAAAACATAACACAAATATTTTATTTTGTCAAACAAAACAACAAAAGCCACCCAGCCCCTTGCTGTGTAAAAAATAAAAGATAATGGTATAGATGCGCGCAAACCCGCCAGTGCAGTGTACAAACGCTACATAAGTTGCCGGTCCCGCCCACAGATATGCCATTAGATTTTATTTTTTAGAACAGAATGTTGATACGCGCCCCAACCTGTGCATCATCTGATTCAAATTCAAAGTCCACATGCCCAATGTATTGGGTGCGACCATATTGACGAACAACCTTGAAATGCAACCATTCTTGGTCATAGTCGGTATTATAAAACCGATCTTTGTGTGTTGCCTTGCGAATGGTCAAACCGGTACCAATGCGCCAGTCTGGGGCGGTACGAAAATACGCCTCTGGTGTAAAGTCCAAAAACGCAACACCACGTTCATCATCAAAAACCCATGTTGATTTTACAGTCGCCGCCAACGTCATCCCCATCCATTGCCGTCCTAAACGCAAACCCACATAGTATGTAGAATCCGCATAATCCGGCGTACGCACATGCGAACTGCCCCCGAACTTAAACCCAAACAAAACATCTGATATTATATTCGAATCGTTATCATCTGGACCCGACATACGATATATACCACCAACATCAATCGCAGCAAAACCATCTTCATCGCCATTAAAATCGTGTTGATAATTAACATTCGCACCAACTGCCAGCCGCGAATTCAAACCATACGACACAGATTGGCCGGCTCGCAAAATATGATCCCAATATGTAATTGACGATTGGGACAATATCTCTTCTGTGGCCTGCAAGAACAATGGATCCGATGTATCATGTACCAAATCATTTGCACGCGCGCCACATGGCACAACTGCCCACATTGCCAAAACCGCCGACAACAAAAATTTCCGCATAGAATCCCCCCTATCTCTCAACTTAATAAAGTTTGCCCCCTAACATCGGGGGCAAATCAACCAAACAATAACACACTAGAACTGGAATATCGCCTGCACCCCAATCGACGTTTCGGCATAGTTATCTAATTTTACTGTACCTAACTGGGTTAAATCAGTCATATATTTTCCATCTTCCAGTTGTGGCAAATATGTACCATCAGACAATAAAACTGGCGTTTCTTTCCAATAGAAATCTAATTCCTTACCATCTGCACTGTCATAGAACGCAGTCTTGACATACAGATTCAATGCGAACCAATCATTTGGCTGCCAACCGATTGCCCCCTTGATTGACGCCTGATTATGCCAATCATAATTCCCAAACAGACCTTCTACATTCAATGTCCAATCTTCGTTCAAGACGCTGAATACCCCCAGTCCTGCCTCCAGATACATTACATTGCTGTCGCCCACCTGATATGGGATATACATCATGGCATCACCAGAATATATCTTGCCATCTAATTCATAACGATACTGACCTTCGACACCATTACCATATGAATTGCCGTCCAGATCCAGATACCAACCACGCGCCAAACCATAAATTGTTGACTTTGATACCTTGTACCCACCCTTTAATTCAATCAAGAAATTATTCGATACATCTTTTTGATGCTGAAAGTATGCACTGGCGGTTGCAATCCAATCTTCGTTATCAACGAAACGCCACTGCGCCCCCAACCCGAACAAGTTCACACCACTGTCATCCATTTTATCATCTGGTGAATCATCATCCCATTCGAACTTGTAATCAGACATGTCGTATTCCAGCATACCCAACACCGCAATACGATCGGTAATACCATAACTGAAATCTTCTTTGACGGCAAAGCGTGTCATATCCCATTTGCCGCCTGCTCCGTTCCACGCTAACTGAAATGCCGGCGTATCGGCCAAAGGATTCCACACAGGTACCGTCTGATTAATTGTAAAATCATACGAATTCATTGTATATGAAAAATCCGTAATTGAACCGAACATCCCGCCCAACGGCTGAAAGAACGGATGTGCCAAATAATATTTACGACGCATTTTATTTACAACCTGTTCCGAACGTGTTGTACGTTTGGTTGTTTTGGTTGCACGTGCGGCGGACGAATTCGCCCCTTCGTACTGTTTATACAGCGCGCTGCGATTTGCCGGTTTGGTATAGTACAAATCACCTGCATCCTTGGCTTCATACGTTTTGGTCAACGTACGTGTCTGATATTTTTCATAGTTAACTTTTTCACGTGTACGTGTGGCCGGCGCACCGGACAGGTCTGCACTGGACCCTGCGCGCGTACCCCAGTTTGTTGCGGCCTCTGCACTAACTGCGCCCATTGCCACCAACAAACCAACAAACAAAGACAATGATTTTTTCATAATTAATAACTCCTTTGACCAAAATTATATCACAAATCCAGTCTGTGAAAAAGAATAAAAAGCACAACCTATAACTGTTCCAAACACTGCCCCAGCGCACATCGCCAATGACGAATTTCAATACCAAACACCGATTTAATTTTATCTTTATCCAGCACACTATAAAACGGCCGCACCGCACGCGTCGGATATTGCGCGGTTTTTATTGGCTTTACCGCACACCCCAACCCAGACATCGTCATAATTTCTGTTGCAAAATCATACCAAGAACACACGCCTTCGTTTGTAAAATGATATATTCCAGAATTTTCTGCATTCATCTGTGGAATAATTTTAACAATCGCATCCGCTAAATCGCCTGCATACGTTGGCGTTCCGACCTGATCTGCAACAACGTTAATTGAATCCTTTTCTACCCCCAATCGACGCATTGTTTTAACAAAATTATTACCATGCGCACTGTACAGCCACGCCGTTCGAATAATCACCGCCACATCTGCGTTTTCCAGCACCGCAATTTCACCTGCCCGCTTGGTCCGACCATACACAGACACCGGATTCGTCGGCGCATCCACCACATACGGACGACACGCACAACCATCAAAGACATAATCTGTCGACACATGAATAATTTTTGCACCTGTCTGCGCCAAATTTCTGGGACCCACAACATTGACTTTTGTTGCCAACGGCACATCATCCTCGGCCTTGTCCACCGCCGTATAGGCCGCACAATTAACAATCACATCAATATTATTTTCATGCACAAATTTTTGCACCGCCGCCGCATCTGTAATATCCAATGTATCAACATCTGTACAAATTGCATCTGGCAACCGCATTGCCAATTCACGACCCAACTGCCCCCTAGAACCCACAATCAATAACATCTTTCAATCCCTTGGCATTTTTATCTTTGTCTGACACAATAATTTTATCGGCCGGTATTTGCCAATCAATCCCAATATCTGGATCATCAAAGCGAACACCAAATTCTGCCTGTGGCGCATACAGATTATCGCACTTATACGCAAACACCGCCGTTTCTGACAGCACCGAAAACCCATGCAAGAACCCACGCGGAATGAATAATTGGCGCATATTCTCATCAGATAATTCAACGGCCACATGCCGACCAAATGTTGGCGAACCATGTCGCACATCCACCGCCACATCCAGTACCTGCCCCTGCAAAACACGCACTAATTTTGCCTGCGCAAATTCCCCCAGTTGACAATGCAACCCACGCACAACGCCGTATACAGACCTTGACTGATTGTCCTGAACAAATTTATTTGGAATTCCATTTTTGATAAATTCGGCCTCGTTATAACTTTCAAAGAAATAGCCCCGCGCATCCTGAAACACACGCGGCACAACCACCATAACCCCATCAATATCTGTTTTGATAAAATTCATTTCTATTCCCTTTCCTGTATACATGCATACTGTACGACAAACATCACACAACCGCAACATACAAATCTGGGAAACAAATCACACAAAAAAATCCCGCACCCGCGGGATTGAAATATCACAATTATTTCTTTTCTTGCTGTTTTGCATTTCGTTGCGCCGCCTCGTACCCCTGACGAACACCTGCACGCAATCCATCTAAACATCCCTGAAAAACGCTGCGCGATCCCAAATTATTCGGCTCCTTACACTTTTCATCTTTTTCAGTCCACACCCCCGAATAATTGTTCGCCGCAACCTTGTAATCATTTGCCAACTGTTTGCGCAGTTCCATCGTCAAATTTGTTCCATTATTTGACATATTATATATCTGATTCAAATTATTATTCAGACATTCAAACACCTTAATTGATGTCAATTCATTATTACAGTTGCTAACACCTGCCAGATAAATACTGCGATCATTTGATTTAAATGAACTGGACGAACTGCCACCGCTGCTGCTGGATGCACCTTTGGCCTGCAAACTGGTGGTCAAAACGGCTTTTTCCAACTGGGTTTTAAAGCGACGAATCATTGCCTCCAGATATTCATACTGCTTGTTCATTTGTTGTGTCATAACCGTTGTTTTCAGTGCCACAACATCACGCATCAACTGCTTGTCTGAATTACCACTGGGAACATTTTCAGTTCCACCAATATTATAAATATGTGTCGAACACAGTGCCAACTCCGGCGTTATTCTGTCATTTGCCTCATCATCACACCCATTGCTGGTGGCGGCAAAAACATGCCCCACCCCACCAACTGTCAGGCATACCAAAACACCCGCAAAAAATCTTTTTACTTTTTCCATGGCAAATTCAATCCCGACACAACCTGTCCATTTTTACACGTATCCTTAAATGCCTTACTCATAAACTTACCGCCACACATACACACACCACTGGTCCACTTTCCATTGGCTTCTTTCTCGCACCACTTGGCTTCCTCTGACTTTTCAACACACCGTCCATCTGTCGTCAGGTAATCCTCGTACTTATCTAACGGACAATCATAATCTGAATTAGACCACGCCCCACCACTATCACGACAATTTTTTTCTAACTGCTTCACCTCGGCCGTCGCGGCGGCTTTTTCATCCGCACTTAAACAACGCACTAAATCCGCATCAAACGTTTCACCATCATTATAGCAGACACATTTTTTACTATCTGTATTAAAATGTCCGTCGCCACTCTCCTCACACAAACATTCCAAACGCGCAACACCCTTTTCATAGCGACATTTCTGCTTTTTCGCATTCGACACAACACTGCCCGTTACATTTGTTGCCAGCGGCACGCCACTTATCGCGATACTCTCCATATCATCATCTGATACACAAATCTTCTTGGGCAACGTCTTGGTCGACGCTGCTTTTTGCAGCGACGAATACGTATTACCATTTACCATACAATACTTGGTCAAATCTGGATTAACCTTACCCACCGCATTCGTGAATCGATTATTCAACATCGCAGGTGCATCTTGTTCAATAATACGTTCTAGGGTTTCTATATCAATCGTCGCCTGTTTTTTTCTATTACGAAAGAATGTCGATGTCTCCAACGCCGCCGACGCGCAACCAACACGAATCATATCGTCCCTGTCGCCTGTTTCGGCATACAGCCAATTTCGCTGAACTTCTTCTTGATCGGCCAATGTACGTTGCAACACACACGCTGGACTATCTTCGGCCGGCACTACCTGCCCCGCATAGCATTCATGCCCACCATTTGTCGTACCCGATCGTACAGATTTACCACTTTTACAGTTATCATCATTATATTCTTCGCGCGTTGTATCTGAACACAAATATTCACCCCATACATTGCACGACCCATTCAGCATCATATAAATATCTGTAATATCCACCCCAACCGCCTGTGCCGTAATTAACGCATCATACAGTTCATCCAACACATCATTATATGGATCAAAGAATGCCAACGCCTTTTGCTTGAACACCTTGGCGCGTTTTGGGCCAACACAATTATTACCCGACGAATCACACCCTGCATATTCAAACGCCGTATTCATTGTCGCCTTCAGTGATTTCAGTGCAACCTCGGCCCCTTCGATTTTCGACATAATCTGACCTGAAATCTGTTGGCGTGCCAAAATATCTGCCGACACCCCCTGTTCTGCGGCGGCAATCTGTGCATCGGTCAACGCACCATTTCCCGATGGCAATGCGGCCGACGACGCGCCCCCCGACACATCGGCACTGGGCTGGGCCGACCGCGCCGCGGCATTATCTGCCAACGCCTGTTGTGTTAATGCCTTTTGTTCATCTAATGCGGCCTGCATCTGTGCCATCTGTTGGGCATTTTGTTGTTGCATTTCATACTGCATCTGGGCCATCTGCTGCTGCATTTGTTGCATCTGTGCAGTATTCTGCGCCGCCGCCTGCTGGGCTGCAGCATTTTGTGCAGCGATTTCGGCCTGCTGTGCCTTGTTCACAACATTTGACACCATCTGCGCCGAAATAAATTCAACCAAATCATCGCCATATTTTTTACAGGACTCATTACTATTGACACATCCCTGAACAATCGGACGCGCAATTTCCAACGTCGTACACCCAGAACATTTTGGCTGGGCACAACGCAAAATCAAAGAATTACAATTACCAAAATCCGCCGTTGGCGCGGCACCTGCGGCACCACCGGTCGCCAAAGTACGATTGTTCATCAACTGATTCCAGTTATTATTGTTTGTGGCACCTGAATTACCATTCCACGCCGTCAGATTACTGCCGGCCGTCGTTGCCACCTGCGCACCTGCAAATGTCGGAAATGCACACAAAAAAATCAATAAAAATCGCTTCAGCAAATTCATATTCTCTCTTAAAAATAATTTTAACATAAAAAACAAATGAATAAAAGACAAAAAACACCCAACCCCTTGCTTGGCGTTAAATAAAAGATAATGGTGTAGATGCGCAGTTGTTGGCAAGCGTAGTGTACAAACGCTACATGCGCATGCCACCCCACCCCTTGCTTGGCGTTAAATAAAAGATAACGGTGTAGATGTGGGATGGGGCCGGCAACGTAGTGTACAAACGCTACATGAGTTGCCGGCCCCGCCCACAGATACGCCATTAGATTTTATTTACAGTATGTGACGTTTGTTGTTTGCGTCCGGCCCCGACACAATGCCTTCTTCTTCCATACGTTCCATAAAACCAGCCGCCTTGTTATAGCCAATTTGCAGGCGACGTTGCAAATATGAAATCGTGGGCTTTTTATCACGAATTACAAATTCTTTGGCACGCGCATACAGGTCGGCATCTTTATCGCCACCGCCCCCAGATCCACCAATCGCCGACGGCAGTCCAACCATACCACCAACATCTTCGCCGGCATCACTGGTCACGCCATCAATATATTCTGGTTCGCCCTGACTGCGCAAGAAATCACCAATTTTTTGCAATTCTTTATCAGAAATAAAGGCCCCATGAATACGTACCGGCGAACGCCCACCTTCGGTAAACAGCATATCACCCATCGACAGCAACTGTTCCGCCCCACCAACACCCAACGATGTCATACTGTCGATACGACTGGCCGCTTGGAAAGATACACGTGTTGGAAAGTTCGCTTTGATAACCCCTGTGATAATTGTTGCGTCTGGTCGCTGGGTCGCCATAATCAGGTGAATACCCGCCGCACGCGCCTTTTGTGCGATACGCTGCACACACAGTTCCACCTCTTTACGTGCCACCGCCATCAGGTCTGCCACCTCGTCAATAATAATAACGATGTATGGCATATCTGACATATCAACTTCTTGTGTTTCGAACAACAATTCGCCGGTTTCTGGGTCTGTACCAACCGCAACCTGCTTTGTCATTTTTTCGCCATTGGCGCGTTTTTCCGCCATAATTTCATTATAACTAATGATATTGCGCGCATTAACCATACCAATTTTTTTATAGCGTTCTTCCATTTCACGCACCGCCCATTTCAGCGCATTAATCGCAGGTTGCGGTTCCAACTTTACAATCGGCGTAATCAGGTGCGGAATATCATCCCAGAACCCAAAATCAACACCCTTTGGGTCAATAATTATCAATTTACATTTATCCGGCGTAAAGTGATACACAATAGACGTTATAATTGATTGAACAAACACCGACTTACCCGACCCTGTACGCCCTGCAACCATCATATGCGGCATTTTGGCCAAATCAAAATACATCGGATGTCCACCAATATTTACCCCCAACGCCAATGGTATTTTATATTGCGATTCAACGAACACATCATCTTCCATCAGCCCCCGATACCGCACCATCAAACGTTTAATATTTGCAACCTCTACCCCCAGATAATTAGACTTTGGCAACTGTGCAATACGAAAGTTTTCAACCGCCATCGCACGTGTCATATCTTTGACCGTCTTGTTAATATCCGCAATACGCTGCCCTGGGTCTGGCTCAAATTCATACAGCGTAACCACCGGCCCAGGTTTAATTCCAACCACCTTGCCCATGACACCATATTCTGCAAAATGCACCTCCATCGCGCGGGCATTTTGTTTCAGTTCTGGCGTAATCGAATACTTGGCAAATTCTGATTTTTCCAACAACTTTGGATCTGGTAATTGATACATAGACTGGGCCCGCACACGCTTTGGTGCCGCCACCACTGGCGCCGCCGCAGCAGCAGCCGCCTTTTTCTCGGACTTGCGTCCCAATATACTGCGATGCTTTTTCTGGGGTGCATCCTCTTGCGGCTTGGCATCATCATCTGTATTATCATCCGCGTCTGGCGCGTCTTCAACCATATCTGAACGCACAACCCCACCTGTGGCACGCGTTAAGTGGAACGCCGCACCAACCCACCGCGCACAGCGCACAAACACCCGCCACGCACCACGAATATGCGACCACTTAATATGTAATAATCCGCCCTCCATTGCCAAGAACAGCACCACCAACAAAATTCCCACAACCACAGACAACGCGCCACCCAACACACGCCCTAAATCCATTGCGACAATCGCACCAAACATTCCACCAAACGACGCCCCTGTCGCCATCAATCCAAAACCGGCCGCCCCTGCGCACACCGCAATAAATCCACGCAATATATTATATTCTGGGGTACTTTCTGCATCCATCCCAATCAGTTTAACAAATCCCCATCGCGCCACACACATCAACAAGAACAATGCCGGCACCATACCAATCGCATAGCGCACAATCCCAACCAAATTACCCATCACAGATTGTTCACCAAACGTACTGGCCACACCAAAACCATCCAAATACGGGTCATAGAACACCAGCGCACAAACCGCCCACACCCCAATCAAACAAATAATCGCACCAGAAGCACGCGCCATCAACCAACGCAAAGATTCCGACAAACTTTGTGGTAAAAATTTAGATTCCCCTGCCATAACAAGGTGCATTTTATCATAAATTTAGACAAAAAAACAGGCGATAAATTCATTATCGCCTGAAATTTTATTTCTTTAATAACCATCCTTTGACAATATCGGCAACCACCATCCCGATAAACGCGCCCAATATCACATCTGACGGCCAATGCGCCCCAACCGCCACACGCGACACCCCAATAACAATCGCCAACGTCCACGTCAACGGTTTATATTTTGGTGCCAACATCCCAATCATAACCAATCCTGCAAAACTAACCGCGGTATGCCCCGACGGCATCGAATTAAACGCCCAATCCCAAGACGGCGGATAAAACCCAGTCAACCCCAACGCCTCGTACAATATTGGTCGTTCACGCCCAATAAACACCTTCAAGACCTTGACAATCACACTGGCACTTAACACGCTGTAAAATATTAAAAACGCAGTATTTGTTTTTGTTTTCACAAAGAAATTACGCAAAAACGTCCAAAACTTAACCTTATTTACATCTAATAAAAACTTACAATCTGTTTTTACGCATTTTCTGCAACAAAAAACAGCCGCCGCCACAAAAGATGCCACCAACCACACCTTGGCCGCAAACACGACATCCAAATAACGCCACAAATCACAATCAAATTTCCGCAAGAACAACAGCACTGGTTTATCAAACCACGCAATTCCCAACGCAACCAAAATCGCGGTTATGAATGCCGCAACACCCATCTTGCGCCATTTAATTTTATTATCAGTCGTCAAAAACATATTTCCACACCCCAGATTTTATTCTGCAATTAACCTGTTATATACCTTTCTATCCGTTAATATTTTAACAGATACCGCCGTCGCAACCGCATCTTCGTCTGCCCCACTGGTAATTGTTGGACACCCACGACGAATATCATCCGGATTGACATCTGGCACCTTGTTAAAATCTTGTGAATTAAAATCATTATTTATCACATTCAAGAAAAATGCATTCTGTTGTTGATTGGTGCGAATATTCGACAGACACACAATCGGGAACAGTCCACGCCCATCGATGGCGCGCCCCTGCCCCGTCTTTATCGACTTGTTCAGTAATTCCAACGCCCCACCATTATTCAAATCAATACGCGATGCGATACGCGCCGCCCCTGCCGTCGGTGTCCCTACCAACACGCCGCGCCCATTTTCATAGAACGCCGCCACCAACGCTTCGGCCGTACCACGTGTCTGATTAGACATCAAAACCACAACCGGCACATCTGTTATGGCATCTCCCCCTGGGACAACCTCAACCTCATCCGATGCAGTTTCTACAATTCGCATCACAGGCACCGCCCCAACAAACAAGCCACCCAACTTGGCCGCCGCACGTTCATCATCACCGGTCGCCACCCGTAAATCCAATACAATCCCCGACACATCTGAATATCGTGCCAAGGCCTCGTTCACAATGGCCACCGCCGCATCTGACACTTCGTGTACAACAATTTCCAACAACCCACCATTTGGATCGCTGCGATGTACAACATCCGCATCCGCCAACACAATGGTCGCACGCCGCAACACAACATCCCGATTTCCCATTGGCGTTAATAACTTAATTTTCGATGTCCCAGAATTAAAGCCACTCATCACCGCCGCCAATTCCGCATCTGACATCTTGGCCACCGGCATACCGTTAATTTCTGCAATCAGATCCCCTGCACGAACACCCGCCACATCCGCCGGTGCCCCTTTATAAATACCACTGACGCGAAAGTTCCCACGCGCATCCCGCGCCCCTTCCAATCCGACGCTGGTCAAAATACGTCCATCTTCTGCAATTTCTGCCGCCTTGGAATAGATGTACCGCCCATTTTCATCCACCCCACGAATCAGACAGTCCACAACCGCTTGATACAATGCGCTTTCACTTAAACTGCGCAAATGTGGATCATTTGCACGCATTTTCAAAATCAATGCCGTTGTAATTTCGCCAAATCCGTTCCAGTCATTTGCACTTGGCCGCGGGAAATTCGCAATAATCGCATCATCCCAAACCAACACCACCCGTTCATCAGTTGCCGCGATATGCGCAGACGGATTTAACCCCTCTAAACTTTCAATCGCCACATTCAGGTTTTTACCTGCCCAATTTACATCATCTAACTTCTGATAAATCTCCGCAAAAGTCTTGGACACTTCAAAGACCTGAACACCATCCTGCACCGGTTCGTCTTCAAAGAACAAACTCTCGGCCCATGCGCCACGCATCACCCCACAGGCCAAGACCAAACAAATCCAGAATTTTCTTATTCTCATCGTTTCTTTATCCCTCTCCTTTGGGGTGTGCGCCCTATTTCATTATTTATCCGCATCACGCAAATTAAAGTGATACAGCATAATATTTGAAATATACATACTGGTAAACGTACCCATAATTACGCTGAAACCCATTGCATAGGCAAATTCGCGTAAAATCTGTCCACCGAATATCGACAGTCCAACCATCGCCAATAACGTTGAAACACTGGTCAACATTGTACGGCGCAGCATTTCATTAACCGACAAATCGATTAACTCACCCATTGGCATCTTATGATACTTTTTAACATTTTCATCAATTCGATCATAGTTTACAATCTTATCATTAATTGAATACCCAATACCCGTCAGAATAACCGCAATCGCCGTCTGATTAAATTCCAGTCCTGTAATTGAAAAGAACCCAAACATCAATACAAAGTCCAAGAACAGCGAACAAAACGCCCCAACTGCGTATCCACCCTTGTATCGAATCCAAACATAGATTGCCATCATCACGAACGCGAACAAGATTGCCATAATCCCACCACGCACCAGTTCGCCACCAATTTTTGGCCCAACAACCTGTACCTGTTCATATTCAACGTTATCGCCCAGAATATTTTTTATCTGTGCCACGCGTTCATTTTGTGTGGCATCTGTCGCCCCCTTGGGCAGCCCCAGACGAATCAAAATCGCATTACCATCTACGGTCTGCAATTCTGGATTCAAATCATCCAACGCTTCGCGCATCTGTTCAATGCCATAGTCTTGAACAATTGGCCGAACCTCCATCGCGATACCGCCCGAAAAGTCAATACCATAGTTCAATCCACGCACCATCAGTGATAACACCGACAACAAAATCAAGGCCGTCGAAACGATATACGACACCTTGCGATACTTCATAATATGCAGTTTCATCAATAACCCCTTTGCACTTTTACTTTCTACCACCGACAAAACTAATTTTCTTGTTTTTCCCGTTCATATACCAATCAACCAAAACCTTGGTCAGGCATACACACGTAAACAATGTCGTTAAAATACCAATCGACAATGTCACCGCAAATCCACGAATTGGGCCGGCACCGAACTGGAACAACACCAAACCACAAATCAGCGTCGTCAGGTTTCCGTCCAAAACCGCCTTCATCGCGCGATCAAACCCCAGATTTGTCGCACGCAGCGTTGGTGTTCCCGCACGTACTTCATCACGAATACGCTCAAACGGCAACACATTCGCGTCCACCGCCATCCCCAGCGTCAGCACGATACCCGCAATCCCTGGCAATGTCAGTGTTGCACCAAACAGCGCAGTCAACCCAACAATCATCCCCAAATTCACCATCAAGGAAATCGCCGCAATCACACCAAAACCGCGATATACCATCAGCAAGAATATAAAGATAAACAACACGCCGGCAATCGCACCGATTTTTCCACCGGCAATCGTATCTGCCCCCAATCCTGCACCAACGGTACGTTCTTCGATAACCTGCAACGGTGCCGGCAATGCACCCGACCGCAACAGAACCGCCAAGTCTTTGGCACCCTGCAACGAAAAACCACCCGAAATCTGACCACGTCCCCCTGGAATTGGCTCACGAATAACTGGCGCAGATAAAACCTTGCCGTCCAAAACAATCGCAAAGCGTTCGTTTACATGCTCGGTCGTCAACTTGGCAAAGCGACGCGCCCCAGACGCATCAAACGCCGTCGTCACCACCGGCATATTATGCTGATCAAAATCTGCCTGCGAATCCTTTAATGACTCACCCGACACTTCTACACGTGAATATACTGGAACTTTCTGATCTGGCATATCCATATACGGCAAAAATTCCGTTCCATTTGGCGCGCGCCCAGATGCAATCTGTTCCGCACTGACAGATTCATTAACCAAATGAAATGTCATTTTGGCGGTCTGGCCAATCAATTCCTTGATACGTTCTGGATTATCAACCCCTGGCAACTGTACCAAAATATATTTACCGCCCTGACTTTGAATTGACGGTTCCTTGGTCCCCAGTGCATCAATACGACGACGCACAATTTCAATACTGCGTGCCAAGGCATCCTGAACCATCTCTTCTTTCTGCTTTTCAGAATAAGACAACGTAATCGTCTTGCCATCGGATTCAATATCAACTGTATTACCAAACGTACTTTTCAAACGCCCTTTGGCATCACTAACTTCGTCTTCATTACGCACCACCAATGACACAACACCGTCATGATTACGCAAATTTGAAAAACGAATAACACCCTTGTTTCTGTCAATCAAAGACGAACGCGTTTCTTCATACAACTGTTCCGCCTTTTCTTGGAACATTGTATCCGTATCAACTTCTAACAACAACTGTGCGCCACCACGCAAATCCAGCCCCAACGGCACCGGCTGTATCCATGATGGGAAATAAGGTGCCAAATTCGGCGCCATTGTCGGCACAGCCATCAACACACAAAACACAGCCGTAAATACAATCGCCAGTTTTTTAAACATAACCACAACCCTTTATTTATCTTCCACAGATGCCACCGCGTTTTTATTCACTTCGACAACAACACCCTTGGCAATTTCAACTTCTATTGTCTTTTCATTAACTTTTTTAATCACACCATAAATACCTGCGGCCATTACACGATTACCCACCTGCAACGAATCCAGCATTTTCTGATATTCTGCCATACGTTTTTTATTTGGGCGCACCATAAACAGGTAAATAATCCCAAACACAACCACACAGTACATCACCATCCCCCAGAAACCATTTTGTGGGGCCGCCGGTGCCGTCTGTACGACATTTTCAACAACATCAACTGTTTGTTCCATGCAAATTCTCCTTACTTTAATACCTGCACATTAGTAAATAAACCCCACAAAGTAAAGAAAAAATACACTTCACACAGCCCCACAAAAACACATTGCGAAAAATTATCAATAATGCAACCGGATGCTATATTACAACTGCAAAATCATGGACACTCATAAAAATCCCCCAACTGGGGGGGATTTTTATAACCGTTCAAACCAAGTATCAATTTCGGTCATTGGAATAACCTTGTACACCGGCCGTCCATGATTACACTGACCGGCACGTTCTGTCCGCTCAATATCACGCAGCAATGCATCCATCTGGGCCAAATCTAACTTTTGCCCTGCCCGCACAGAATGATGACACGCATAGTTTGCCAATTTCAAATGCAACCGTTCATTCAACTGCGACGAATGTCCATTTACACGAACCTCGTCCGCGATGGCGCGCAGCACATCACCCCAGTCCATATCCCAATCTGCCGGCTTTTCAAAGATTGCAACCGCGCCTTCACCAAACGCATCAACGTGCAGCCCAGATTTCTTTAAATCATCCACAATCGACACAATCGCCATCACATCCGCATCACGCAAATTTACAACAATCGGTGTCAACAACGGCTGGGTTTTAATTTTATTATTGCGCAGTTTTTCATACGTAATCCGTTCATGCGCGGCATGCTGGTCTACAATTATCATATTGTCATCTTTCTGTGCAATGATGTATTTATTACCAACCTGTCCCACAACACGCCCCAACGGTAAATCAACATGCACCGTATTATCAATATTTACATCCACCGCCGCCGCATTATTGGATTGCGGCATAACCGGCCGTACAATATCATCGCGCACCTGAAACGCTTCGCGCCGTATTCCAAAATCAAACTTTACCGGTTCCGCACCCACACGTTCTGATGGTGTCCACCGCACAGTCGGTGCCGCCAAATCCGCCACTGGGCGCGCCACCACAGGTGCCTGAACCATTGTCTGCGATAATCTGTCGCGCAACGCCTTGATAATAAACGACCGCACATGATTTGGTTCCAAGAAATGCACTTCGGTCTTGGCCGGCGACACATTTACATCAACCGCATTCGTCGGCAATGTCAGATACAGCGCACACAATGGAAATTCACGCGCATGCATCACATCCATATATGCCGCACGCAACGCCCCAACCAAAACCTTGTCCTTGACCGGTCGACCATTAACAAACAGATATTGATCCACCGATGATGCGCGTCGCAATGTCGGTTCAGAAATAAATCCCGTCAACCGCATCCCAACAGACGATTTGGATTCCACATCTACATCCAACATCCGCCCCCGAACATCATCACCCATAACGGCGGCGATACGTTCCATCAGTTCTTCATTTTTTGTAAATCGCCACTTGTTATTCAGCACAAACCCAACATCCGAACGCGCCATTGCCAACCGCTTGACCACATCCAAAACAGACATCATTTCTGCCCTGTCGCCACGCAAAAACTTTAATCGTGCAGGTGTCTTGGCAAACAAATTCGCCACCCGAATTCGCGTCCCACTTTCCCAATCAGACGGCCGAATTTCACCGGTTGTTGCATCAATCTGCCACCCATTTTCATCCGCCCCATTACACGTATCAATCGTCATATCAGACACAGACGCAATCGACGGTAATGCCTCGCCACGAAATCCCATAAAATTAATATTCAGCAAATCATCATCGGGCAACTTGGATGTCGCATGTCGCGTAATTGCACGCGCCAAATCATCACGCCCCATCCCGCACCCATTATCAATAATACTAATCAGCGTCCGTCCACCATCAACAACATCGACCATAATCTGGTCTGCGCCCGCATCCAGCGCATTTTCCACCAACTCTTTTACCACACTGGCGGGCCTCTCTACCACTTCACCGGCGGCGATTTGGTTAATCAGAAAATCCGGCAGAACGCGAACAACCATTCGACAAGAATCCCCCTACTCTTTAAATTTAACTTCTAAAATTTCATATTCCTTTTCACCACTGGGCAACTTTACAATACAGGTATCCCCCACACACCGTCCAATCATGGCACGTCCCACCGGCGACGTACATGAAATCACCGTCCGCCCATCTGATTCAATATCAGACAAGATTCGACACTGCATCTTATTTCCATCTTCGTCTTCTGCAACAACGCGCGCCCCAAAGACCACCCGATTCCCAGTCAACGATTCCACATCAATCACTGCTGCGTTTTCAATAACCCCTTCGATAAATCGAATACGCGCATCAATTTGACGTTGTTTTTCTTTGGCTGCACTATAATCTGCATTTTCAGACAAATCCCCCAACGACCGCGCCCACTGGACAGTCTTCAAAATTTCAGGCCGCTGATTTTCCTTTAAATCCTTCAATTCTTTCAACAGGTTATCAAACCCCGCACGTGAAATTGGTTTTTTTTCCATAACATTTTTCCTATCTATTTTATCTGGCAAATTATACGCATTCATTTTAATTTTGCAATTATGAATTTATCACGTTATAGTATACATAATATGTTCAGGATAAATATCTTAACCAGATTTTTAATGCGCCGCTTTTTTTCCGGCGTCGGCCTTGTTATGTTGGTCGTATGTGGCATTATTTTGGCGGTGACATTTGTCGAACGCCTGCCATCGAACCCGACGGCATTTGATGCCCTGTATGAATCATGGGTACGTCTGCTGGAATACGTCCCACTGTTCTTGCCATTGGCGGTCTTTATGGGGACATTGCTGACATCGTACAACCTGACCAAATCCAGCGAGAGTATTATTGTATCCAGCGCAGGCCTGTCGCCCTATCAATCATCGCGCCCATTTTTAATTTGCGCATTCTTGATTGGTGTCTTTGCCACAACGGTAATAAACCCATATTCGGTAAAAATCAGTTCTGACAACATAACACCCGATCATCTGCAATTAATTGACAATACAATATGGCTGCGCGAAGAATCCGACAACGGATACATCACCATGAACGCACGCGGCATGCATAAATCTGGCGACATCCTAATCTTTGAAAACGCAACTGTTTACACACAACTGCCAAACTTTAAACTGACAACACGTGTTCATGCCGACACAATCACCCTGTCAGACTCGGGCCTGTCCGCGCACAAGGCCACCACATGGTACGCCGACGGCACAACACAGACCGGCCCATGGGAGGCACAAACCCTGCTAACCCCACAAACTGTTCTGGACCGCTATCTGCAACCTGATCAAATATCATTCTGGGAATTGCCGAACTTTATCCACCGAATGGAATCCATCGGCGCCCCTGTCCGCGGACATCGTGTTCAGTTATGGACACTGCTGTTTTTACCACTGACAATGATTGCAATGGCAACATTGGGGGTCGCCTTTTCCCAGACAAAACAACGCCGCAACTACAGTTTTGGCATTAAATTCAGTCTGGGCATAATCACCTGCTTTGCGGTATATTTCTTGGTAAACATGTTTAACGCCTTGGGGGCGACCGGTACCCTGCCACCAATGCTATCTATCATTGCGCCACCGTTAATTATAATCGCCGGCGCTGGTATATTTATCACCAGTTTTGATACCATTTAATCACCACAGGAAACAGAAAGAAAAACAAAATGCCAATCAAAAAAAAGAAAAATTCAAAATTTCCAAAGATACTGATTTTGTTGCTGATTATCGTACTGATAATCTTGATGGTAATATCATTTTCCGCGCCGCAACACCTAACTGAAATTGTTTTGTATCCATGAACTATATCGACATTTTTTTAGAGGCCCTATCCGCCGAAAAAGGTTGCAGTTCAAAAACACTTGCCAGTTATGAATCCGACCTGCGCTTGGCGAACGCCGCCATTTCTGGCGGATTGATAAATGCAGACCATAACGCCCTGCAAGATTACTTATCATCCCTGCCGGACAAGCCGTCATCCATCGCGCGCAAGGCCTCTGCCCTGCGTGGCTTTTATAAATTCTTGATGCTGGAAAAAATAATCACATCAAACCCCAGCACGAACCTAGAATTACCCAAGCGCAATCGCGCCCTGCCTAAATTCCTGTCTATTGACGAAATTGAACTGTTGATTTCCAGTGCCGGCGACATCAAAACATCGACCCGCCTGCGCGCAATGATTGAACTGCTGTACGCATCTGGCCTGCGTGTATCTGAACTGTGCGAACTGCCCACCAGTGGCATCTTGGGCGACAAATTACTAATCCATGGCAAAGGGGCCAAAGAACGCATCGTCCCCATGCACGACGCGGCCATCAGTGCCCTGAACAAATGGTTAAGCATACGTGGCGACAATCCGTCAAAATACGTATTTCCGTCTGGCGGCAAAACCGGCCACATAACCCGCGACGGCTTTTTCAAGATATTAAAAAAATGTGCCGTTCTGGCGGGCATTGACCCATCGCGGGTCAGTCCGCACGTCCTGCGTCATTCATTTGCATCCCACCTGTTGGCCGGTGGTGCAAACCTGCGCGCGATTCAAACAATGTTGGGACACGAAGACATATCAACGACCCAAATCTATACCCATGTGATGCCACAAAAATTACAAGAAACCGTAATGCATCACCCATTGGCAAACAACAAAGGCAAATAACAATGATAAAAAAATGCGACCATGTGGGTTGCACCAAGGCCGGCACATGCCGCGCCCCCAAAACCCGCGACCTGAAAGAATACTGGTTTTTCTGCCAAGAACACGCGGCGGAATATAACAAAAATTGGAACTTTTACGCCAATATGACCCCCGAAGAAATCGAAGCCGACTGGGAACGTCAGACATTTGGCACACCATTAAAAGATAAAGACACCGCCCAGTCAGATGCCGCCGATTACGCCAAGTTCATCAACGACTTTATCACTGGTCGCAGTCGGTTCGACAAAATGCCTGCGAAAAGCAAATTACCAACAAACGTTGTTTCGGCCTTGAAAGTATTTGACCTTGGCATATCTGCCACATGGCGCGAAGTCGGTGTAAAATACCGCGCAATGGCGAAAAAATACCACCCCGACACCGCCACCGACAAGAAAAATGCCGCCACAGAATTTGCACGCATTTCCACCGCATACGAGATTCTAAAAAAACATTTTGGAAAAAAATAAATACAAAATTTAGAATAATTGAACTGTTGTATCAAACATGGCGGTTTTGGCAAGTGCAGTGTACATCCTGCTACATAAACTTGCCAAAACCGCCACAGATGAACCGATTGGCATTTACTGTTGCTTATTCAAAAATGCAATTGCGTCCATCCCCGCCGTACACCCCGTTCCAACGGCCGTCGCAATCTGCATCTTGATATCAGAATGAACATCACCGGCAACAAACATACCGTCTGGCAATGCATCTGGGGCCAAGCGTCCCATCGCATCACGCTTAATATCTTCGGTCAAGAAATCTGTGTTTGCCTCGTGTCCAATGGCAACAAAAACGCCATCAACAACCATTTCTGCCCCATCGGTCGTGGTAACAATCAGTTCGCCATCTTCTGAATCTGGTTTGGCTGCAATTTTTGCCAAATCTGTATTAAACAGGCATTCAATATTATCACGCGCCGCAACACGTTCACGCAAAACGGCCTCGGCCCGCGTAAATGCCCCCTTGCGATAAACGATTTTAACCGTCTTGGCCAAATCCGCCAGATACAGCGCATCATTCAACGCACTGTTTCCGCCCCCCATAACGATAACCGTTTTACCGCTGTAAAAGAATCCATCACACGTCGCACAGTACGACACGCCGCGCCCCATAAATTCACGCGCACCTTCGATTTCTAACTTACGCGGACTGGCCCCTGTGGCAATAATAACTGTACGCCCAACGTATTCTGCGCCATTATCACACGCAACAACAAATCCGCTTTGCGCATCCCCAGAAATATTTTTCACAGACACAAATTCCACAGTCGCACCAAACGATTCTGCCTGATTTTTCATAAACTGCGCCAATTCAAAACCACTGCCGGCCCACCCTGGGTAATTTTCCAAAACCGCAATACCTGCGGTCTGTCCGCCTAATTTATCACCACCCAGAACAATCGTCTTTTTATTTGCACGTGCCGCATACAACGCCGCCGTCAGCCCAGCCGGCCCCGACCCCAAAATAATAACATCATACATAATAAACCTTTCCTTAATCTACGCGCCCCAGCATACAAAACAAACGCACCCAACGCAAATGAAATTATTGCATCTTTACCTAAAAGGTCTTATAATATATACACAATGAATCTAGGGTTTGTATTTTTCAGTTATTCATCATCCCCATTTGGGGAATAAGTTTATCATACACATTTTTTTCATTTTATAATTGCGAATCCAATCGCACCGTAATAACATTAAGCACAACATAACCAAGGGAAAAACAATATGTTGGATATAAAATTTATTCGTGAAAATCCAGACACCGTTAAACGCGCCTGCCAATTAAAGGGTTTCGAAGACTTTACCGACCAAATTCTGGCACTGGACGTACGTGTCCGCGAATTGAAAACAATCACCCAATCCAAAACAGCTGAAAAGAACAAAATCACACGTGAAATCCCGACCGCCACAGACAAGGCCCCTTTGATCGCACGTTCACGTGAAATCGGGGCTGAAATCGCGGCCGACATGGACGAACTGGCCGATAAAGAGGCACAATTAAACGATTTGCTGCACCGCGTACCACAAATTCCATCAAACGATGCACCAATCGGTCGCGACGACACTGAAAATGTCGAGGTACGTCGCATCGGCACCCCACGTGAATTTGACTTTACACCACGCGCCCAATGGGATCTGCTGGAAATGAACGGCTGGTGGCACCCAGAAAAGATTGCCGGCATTTGTGGAACACGCACCTATGCCCTGTTTGGCGAAGCCGCCGAACTGGAACTGGCTATTCAGACATATGTTTTACAAAAACTGATGTCCAAGGGCTTTACATTTGTAAACTGCCCATCGATAACCAAACCACAAACCATATTCAACGCAGGCCATTTTATGGGTTCCGATTTGTCTGTCATGAATAACGACGTATTCATGCTGACCGACACAGACCGCTGTCTGGCCGGCACCGCTGAAATCATCTTAAATTCACTGCACAGCGACGAAGTTTTAAACGAAAAAGACCTGCCAATCAAATACGCAGGTTATTCACCATGTTTCCGCAAAGAAGCCGGTGCCGCCGGTCGCGACACCCGCGGAATCGTTCGTATACATCAATTTAACAAGGTTGAACAATACATCTTCTGCACACCTGAACAATCTGACGAAATGCATGAACATTTATTGAACAACCTGTGCGAAGTAATGGAAGATCTGGAATTACCATATCGCGTCATCGCGGCATGTACCGGCGACATGGGCTTTAACAAAGTCAAAATGCACGATGTCGAAGCATGGTTCCCCAGCGAAGGCACCTATCGCGAACTGGGGTCATGCTCATCGATTGGTCAATTCCAAGCCCGTCGCACCAACACGCGCTATCGTGCGCATGACGGCACATTACAATTCTGCGCCACATTGAATAACACAGGCATCGCCCTGCCCCGCGCGATTGTACCGGTAATTGAAAACCACCAAAACCCAGATGGTTCTGTAAATATTCCAAAGAAATTACAACCACTGATGGGTGGCCGCACAAAAATCGGTGGCAAACACCACTAACCAATAAAAAATCCCGCAGACGCGGGATTTTTTATTAGCGCTTTTTCACTGCAAATTTTTCCGGTCTTATAAACGCAAACTTAATATCCTTAAAGATATTTGTTGAATTTTTATAGGCAATCGCACGACGTGCCTTTAACAAATTCTCTTGCGCTTCCTTGCGATACCAACTAAATTCACTGTTCAAATTCCCCATGTAATGCAATACTTTGGACAAAATCAAATATACACTATTGTCATGTGAATTTGGCATAAACGGTTCTGCATCTGGTTCAACACCATTTACAACACGCATATTGTAATCCGCATACAATACTGGATTTGCTGCGATTTTCTGAACCTGTTCACGCGCTTTGCAAATTTTCTGATATTCCAGTTCACTTGGCGCACGCGACGCACGACCATCCAAATACTTAACTACTTCTTTGAAAAATTCCTGTAATGTTGCATTGTAATCAATCATATTTTCCCCCTTAAATTATCGTTGAAAATTGTGCAGCAACTGCTTAATCGGACGCAACAACGGATTTGTCTGACTTATCGCCACCAATTCCTGATAGCGTTTTGACATTTCCACAATTTCATTTGCAAATTTTGGTGCCGTTGCACGATAAATATCCTTATTTGACGTTCTGTCATATTCCCAGTGTTGCACCGCATTGCAGAAACGGTAAAATTCATGTCCCAATTCACCCTGCATCGCAGCCGCCGCCTTGTTCGACACAATGCCCTGTGGGTCTTCCACGATATAGTAGGCATCTGCAATATCATCTAAATTTTTATGACCTGCAAAATATTCTGCACGAAAGCACCATGCATCCTGTGTGTTTGCACGTGAAAAATACTTTGCCGGTTCCGCCGCCACATCATCCATAAAGACCAATGCGCGCCCTGCTGCAAATTTCTGTTCACGCGTCAATGTTTTCCAACGCTTTTTCAGGTCCGCACGCGCCAACTTTTTCAAATTCGCAAAACCTGACCCTGCGGCCACATAAATATCTTTTTCTGTATATCTGCACGACATTTTACAAACTCCTTTGGCTTTACCAAACCACGCATCTAATATAGACAAAAACAAACAAATGTCAATATTTATACATAAAAAAGTTGAAAACTCATCTTTTTAGGTATACCCTGTACCCGATTAAACTAAAAATATGGGGCAAACAGTATGAAAATTCGCAACATTGCAATTATTGCACACGTTGACCATGGTAAAACAACATTGGTCGACAACATGTTAAAACAGGCCGGAACATTCCGCGAAAACGAACGCGTTGATGAACGCGTCATGGACAGCGGCGACATTGAACGCGAACGCGGCATCACAATTTCTGCAAAACCAACATCTATCCAATGGGGCGAATACAAAATCAATATCGTTGACACCCCAGGGCACGCAGACTTTGGTGGCGAAGTTGAACGTATTTTATCCATGGTTGACGGTGTTGTCCTGCTGGTTGACAGTGCCGAAGGTCCCCTGCCCCAAACAAAATTTGTATTATCCAAGGCATTAAAACTGGGTCTGCGTCCAATCGTTTGCATTAACAAGGTCGACCGTTCCGATGCCCGCCCAGACGAAGTTTTATCTGAAACCTTTGACCTGTTCGACAAACTGGGTGCAACAGATTCCCAACTGGATTTTCCATATTTATATTCAGTTGGTCGCGACGGTTGGGCGGTGCGCGATTTAAACGACGAACGCAAAGATTTAACCCCACTGTTCCAGTTAATTGTTGATCATGTTCCTGCCCCCGATTGCAATGGCGAACGCTGTCAACTGGATGCACCATTTACAATGCTGGCAACCACACTGGAAGCCGACCCATACGTTGGTCGCATTTTGACCGGTAAAATTGAATCCGGCACTGTTCGCGTTGGCCAATCGGTCAAGGCAATCAACCGCAACGGCGAATTTATCGAAAATGCCAAGATTACAAAAATCATCGAACATCGTGGCATTGAAAAGATTTCGCGCGATTCTGCATCCGCCGGCGACATTGTTGTTGTCGCAGGTTTTTCCAAGGCAACTGTGGCCGACACCCTGTGTGATCCATCCGTTTCCGAACCAATTCCGGCCATGCCAATCGATCCACCAACCCTGACAATGACGTTCTTTGTAAACACATCACCTTTGGCGGGCAAAAGTGGCAAAAAATTAACATCACGTATGATTGGCGAACGCCTGTTCAAAGAAGCCGAAACAAACATCGCGCTTAAGGTGGAACAAAGCGAAAATAACGAGGCCTTTGAAGTATCTGGTCGTGGCGAACTGCAACTGGGTATTTTAATTGAAACAATGCGCCGCGAAGGATTCGAACTGTCCGTATCACGTCCACGCGTTGTAATGCAGACAGATGAAAACGGCAACCGCCTAGAACCAATCGAAGACGTTGTAATCGACGTAGACGACGAATTTTCAGGTGTCGTAATTGAAAAAATGACCAAGCGCAAGGCCACAATTACCGAAATGAAGGCATCTGGTGGTGGCAAAACACGCATTGTATTTTCTGCCCCATCACGTGGCTTGATTGGTTATTTATCAGAATTCCGCACCGACACGCGCGGCACCGGCATTATGAACCGCGTATTTGATAAATACGACCTTTATCGTGGCCCAATCCAGCAATATCGCCCAGGGGTATTGGTATCTATGGAAAAAGGCACCGCCGCAACATACGCACTGTTTAATTTGCAACCACGTGGTACATTGTTCATCGACCCCCAGACCGAAGTTTATTCGGGCATGATTATCGGCGAACACAGCAAAGAAAACGATTTGGAAGTCAATCCGATTAAGGGCAAAGAATTAACAAACATGCGTTCGGTCACCGCCGACGAAAAATTATTCTTGGCGCCACCACGTCGTATTTCACTGGAAGAAGCCCTGTCCTATATCTTGGATGACGAATTGGTCGAAATTACACCTGATACAATCCGTCTGCGCAAACGCGAACTGGACAGCAACACGCGCAAGAAATTAAAAAAACACGTCGAAGAATAACAGTAAATGGTAAATGTATAGCACCACCACTATCCACTAACCACTTACACTAACCACTCCCCCCATCAGTGGGGGATGTTATTTTATGTTATAAACCCTTTGTTGCAAATACGCGATAAAACGTGTACATTATATAGCATGAAACAAAAACGATTATTCTTATTTGCGGGCTATAATGCCGCTGGCATCGTTGACGATGCACTGGTTTACTATGTAAAATCCCTGTCCAAATTTGGCGACGTTGTATTGGTAATGGATTCAGATTGTCCTGATTCTGAACTTAAAAAAGTCCAGAAATTCACCGTATACGCATCTGCTGTACGACATGGCGAATATGATTTCGGATCATATAAACGTGCATATATTTGGGCAACAGAAAACCTGACATTATCTGATTACAATTATGTCTATATGGTAAATGATTCTGTATATGGGCCACTATATGACCTGACACCATATTTTTCAAAAATAGAATCCGGTACATGCGATGCATTTGGCCTTGTCAAGAATCCACACCGCGACCACCCACACATCCAATCTTGGTTTATTGGCCTGCGCCCATCCGTATTTTTAACCGATTGGTACGACCAATTTATGCGCAATATAACCAAGCAACCATACAAAGGCGCAATCACACGCGAATACGAACAGGGATTATCAAAAAACATCCTGTCACATAATTTAACATGGTGTTGTATGTATTCTGTCCGCAACCGCGGTGTTTATAACAAAATCAAGAAACTGTATCGTACAAAAATGCCATTTATGAAAAAGGTTGCATTCAATCGCAACCATGGTGCATTGGGTCGCCAAATATTGTATGTACTAAATCACATCACGCCCGCCACCCGCGACACAATAATAACATCTGCCCGCGCCCAGTACGGCGAAAAACACGTTGATTGGTTGTTAACAAAAAATCCATTCAAGATAATGGCACGACAAATACACCACGCAATATACAAGTTATTTATCGAAGGAATCTAGTCATGACCAAACGAATTGCTGCAATAACAATGGCGCGCAACGATGAATTCTTTTTATCGCGCTGGATTAAATATTACGGCGACCAAATTGGCACAGAAAATTTGTACATTTATCTGGACGGCACCGACCAAACAATCCCAGAAAACGCAGGCGCTGCCCACATAACCAAACTGCCACACACCGACATGTCGCGCGCCGCCGGTGATAAATATCGCATAAATCTGATGTCTGATTTGGCGGCCAAACTATTCCAAGACGGCTATGAAATTGTTATCGGATGCGATTGCGACGAATTTTTACTGGTCGACCCTGAACTAAACATCGGCTTGGCAGAATATTTATCAACCAAAAAAATCAAGAACACATTATCTGGTCTGGGGCTGGATGTTGGTCAACACCTGCATCGCGAAAAAACACTGGACCCATCCCAACCATTTTTGACCCAGCGCAGTTATGCATTATTATCTACACGCTATACCAAACCTGTTGTTATAAATCGCCCTGTCCGCTGGGGCAGCGGTTTTCACAGCATCCGCGGTCATAACTTTCATATTGATAAAAACCTGTACTTATTACACTTTGGCGCAATCGATATGGAAATGCTGGTGGCCAAGGCCGCATCGCGTGGCCCTGATTGGGTAAATCACCTGCGTCGTCGCGGCAACGGCACAATAAACGATGTGTCAACCCGTCCTGCACATGGCGCAAAATGGTTAAAAATCGCCCGCATCATGCAAACAATATTCAGACCAATTTATGCATGGGATAAACCCAGTATGCTGGGGCTAAAACGCATTGTAAAAATCCCAAACCGTTTTATAAAATCAGGAATATAACACCATGAAAACAGACACGAAAATCGATTTAGTTTATCTATGGGTTGACGACACAGACAAAAACTGGCGCGCCCAAAAAGACAAATGGCTGGAAATCATCAAGGGCCAAAAACCGGTCTATGCCGACGCGGCAATCGATGCCCGCTGGCGCGACAACGGCGAATTTCGCTATTCCCTGCGCAGTGTTGAAAAGCACATGTCATGGGTCAATCACATTTACATCATCACAGGGTTTGGCCAAATCCCAAAATGGCTGAACACCAAACACCCCCAGATTACAATCGTCCCACACGAAGACATATTCCCAGATGGTGCCCTGCCAACGTTTAACGCCACTGCGATTGAAATGTGTATTCCAAATATCAAGGGACTGTCTGAAAGATTCCTGTTAATGAACGATGATATGTTCTTTAATCGCGACCTGACCCCCAGTTATTTCTATGATCGCCGCGGTCGCGCCCGCGTACGTTTCAGCAACCATTCCGGTCGCCTAAAAAACATTGAACAATGGAAATCAAATGTCGACGAATACAATCAGACCCTGATACTGTCGGCCGAATTTATCGAACGAACATTTAATAAAAACGTATACAAATACCGTCCATCACATGGCGTTGACCCTTATCTTAAGTCATCTTGGATTGAATGTCGCAATCATCCAAAAATCGCGCCACAAATCGATGCCCAGATTTATAACAAATTCCGCACTAATACCGAGGTTCAGCGTTGGCTATTCAACCTGTATGACCTGATTCAGGGCCGCGCAAAGTTCGTTCATTCGCGCGCACGCAAATTCACGCGCCACAAAATAACAGACGCAATCTATAACACAATATTCGCACCATGGATTCGCAATTCTGCGGTCTATTGCACCGACACACGCACAGCCCGCAACGCAATCCTGCGCGCACCGATATTTTGTATAAATGATTCACGCGATTCAGACGATGCCATTTTGTGTGCCAACGCAGAATTCATGGCCGAACACTTTCCCGAAAAATCAAAATTCGAAAAGTAAATATAAGTGCAAGTGTCATACAATATCATTTGTGCCACCACTAACCACTTACACTAATAACTAACCACTAAAAAACCTCGCCAGATGGCGAGATTTTTTTTCATTCCCAACTGCACGTCTTGATAAACTTGCATATCTCATTACGCAACGCGCCCGCCCACTTATACGGCGGTCTATCCAGAACCCCACTTCTTTCCAATTCACGAAAACATTCACGCGCCGCCGCAACATCATCTTGGCCATCCAGATATTTCAATTTTCCGAACGCCTTGTCGATAAAATACCACTGAAAATTACGCGACCACATTTCCATCTGATATGGGGTTGCCTGCTCTTTATACACATGATATGCCGCCGCCAACCCCGCACACAGACTTTTCATAATACGCAACTGCTTGGCCGACAAAACAATTCCACCAAAATTCGGCACATAGAAATACAATGGCAACGGCACAATGGTCGTACGCGGATTACGCAGCATAACCTCGCTCCACCATGGGAAATCTTCGAACAAAATCCCCTTGATAAACGGAATATCTGCAATCAGTTCACGCCGATATAAATTCTTCCACACCTGACAGTGCTTAATCATCCACTTTTTCTTTCGGCGTGGCACATCAACCACCCGTTCTGTTGCATACGCATAAATATCATCTGTAATCAGTGTCTGAATACGCGACAAATCATATTTTTTCTTGATGCGCTTTGGGATTACATTATCTGTATCCATTTTCAAGTAATGTCGCACCATCAACTGTGGCCGATAAATCCTGTCATATGTAAAAGACACAATATCAGACCCATCCCGCTGCGCCAAACGATGTGCAATCTCTAATGTCTGCGGATGAATAAAGTCATCACTATCTAAATACAAGATATATTCCCCTGTGGCGACCTGCATTCCTGCATTTCTTGCATCGGACAGTCCCCCATTTTCTTTATTCACCACTTTAAAGCGCGCATCCCCCGCGGCAAATTCAGCCAATATCGCCGCACTGTTATCTGGACTGCCATCGTTTACACAAATCGCCTCCCAGTCTTGAAAGGTCTGATTTTTAACACTGTCCAAACATCTGCGCAAATACTTTTCAACATTATAAATCGGAATAATCACAGAAATCGCTGGCATAACATTTCCTTTGGTTTTATCTGAACATATTTATAATTTTCCGCAACCGCCACAAGAACATCACCCGATGGGCACGCGCAAAGTCGCGCCGATATTTCTTGCCAATCTTATACTGGGCCTTGACCCGCGCATGATGCGCCGCATCACGATTATTCAATGCCGAATTTTCATTAAACATATAGTGATAGTACACCCCACCAACCGTTGCCAGCATATTTGCGCGTGCCATTGCATCTAATACAAACAATGTATCTTCTTGGGCAATTAAAGTTGTATCAAATATTAACTTATTCTTTTTTATAAAATCCCGTTTGAACAGATACCGCCACACATACGAATCCGTCAGCGCAAACGACCGCCACAATTTTCCTGAAATTGTACGCACAACATATGATTTCTTATACCTAATCGGTTTGGTATATTTATTATCACTAACGAATCCCGACACAACCATATCGGCCCCAGTATCACACGCCACCGCCAGCATTTTTTCATAGTATTCCGCATCAACCCAATCATCCGCATCTAGGAAGTGAATATATTGACCATCTGCGTATTTAATACCATCAGTGCGTGCCGCCGACACACCTGCGTTCTTCTTGTGAACAATCTTAAACCGCGAATCCTGTGCGGCATATTCATCCAGTATTGCGCCTGACCCATCTGGACTGCCATCATCGATACAAACGGCCTGCCACTGGGTAAATGTCTGGGTCAATAAACTATCCAGACATCTACGCAGATATTTTTCCGCCTTGTACACAGGAATAACAACTGACACCACCGGCATAGCACACATCCCCCCCACTTACATCTTTAACATTTCTGCTGCAACCGTACCTGCTTTTGGATTTTTCGCCTGATGATAAGTTGTCTTTTGAAAGAATGCGCCCGATGTCACACGTTCAAATTCCGCCTTGTTATATGGTTTGTCATGATACGCCCACCACAACGCATGCGTCGGATCCTGATCGACATGTGGCATTTTTGCAAAATGCTTAATCGCGCGTGGATCATTCATAACCATTGTCTTGAACAATAATTGATGCATAAAGTAATCAAACGGCCCATTTTCATGTATCCAGTAATCCAGCATCATCGCCCGCCACGCATCCAACAGATACGCCCCCTTGCGCGAACGAATAAAGCAATTTTGCATATAACTGTATGGGCTGCCAACATTTTGTCCGGCCATATAAACAAAGAAATCTTCTTTTTCAATCCACTCTGGAATTGGCGCGGTCACAAACCCTGTTGAATCCAACCAGTACCCCCCATGATTATACAGCAATTCCACACGACAAATATCTGCAAAATGTGCATGTGAAATCTTGCCCGCCTTGCGCTTTTTCATAATTTTTTCTGGCAAAGAAATATAATCAAACACTGTCTTTTCGTCCAACACAATCAGTTCTTGTTTACAATGCCGTCTGACACTGCGAAAACACGCCTTGACCAACTCTGGTGCATTTTCTTCGCCCTGCAACCACAACGAAAAGATTTTATCATTTTTATCATTATTAACAACTTTGCGTTCTTTGACCGCGGCGGCGGCTGGCAAATACCGTTCAAAGTACTTTGGAATCACACGTTCAATAACTGCGCTGCGCACCGCACGTCTGTGCTTTCTGTCCCGCCAGAACCAATTTAAAACATGTCCCTGAACAATTATCTGTGTCATTGCCCACATACGCGAAATATTCATAAATTTTCCTTTTTTTGTTGTTTATTACAAATTACCCCAGTCAAAAAATGGCTGGGGGATGATTAATTATTCTTCTACCTCTGGCATGACATCATCGTCATCATCGATTGGACCCGTTGTCATTTCTTCGGCAATACCAGACGCGCGTGCCATAATTTTTTCCAACAACGCCTCTTGTGCCTCTGGATGATCTTTCAGCCATTGGCGCGCATTTGCCTCGCCCTGCCCCATTCGTTCACTGTTATAAGAATAGAAACTGCCGGCCTTTTCAATCAGATCATATTTCACACCCATATCCAAAATTTCGCTGATGCGTGAAATACCTTCGCCATACATAATCTTAAAGTCCACTGTACGGAACGGTGGTGCAACCTTGTTCTTTACCACCTTGACCCGCGTTTCATTACCAATAATGTTTTCTTTATCTTTAATCTGACCTGTACGACGAATATCAAGACGTACCGACGCATAGAACTTTAACGCATTACCACCCGATGTCGTTTCCGGATTGCCAAACATCACACCAATCTTCATACGAATTTGATTGATAAAGATTAACAATGTATTACTGCGCGATACCGACCCCGCCAATTTTTTCAAACTCTGACTCATCAATCGGGCGGTTGTCCCAACAAAAGAATCCCCGATATTCCCTTCTAATTCCGCCTTGGGCACCAACGCCGCCACACTGTCAATAACAACGACATCAACCGCACCAGACTTAATCAGCGTATCGGCAATTTCCAACGCCTGTTCACCTGAATCCGGCTGTGAAATAATCAGATTTGCAACATCAACACCCAACTTTTTCGCATAACTGGGGTCCAGCGCATTTTCCGCATCGATATACGCACACGTTCCACCCTTTTTCTGGGATTCGGCCACCGCATGCAGCGCCAACGTTGTTTTACCAGACGATTCTGGCCCATATATTTCAACGATACGCCCCTTTGGATATCCACCAATCCCCAACGCAATATCCAACCCCAGCGAACCAGATGAAATCGCCTCGATATTCTGTTGTGAACCATCACCCATTTTCATAATGGCTTCTTTACCGAATTGCTTTTGAATTTGTGCCAATGCAGATTCCAACGCAGGATTTTTTGCAAACAATCCGCTGTCTTTTGCTGCTTCTTTCTTTGCCATAATTTTCCCCTTTAATTTTCAAAAAAATCATACAAAGAAAAACATAAAAATGCAAGTCCTCACTTTCTGGCAACCAAGACCAAAATACTAAACACACCAACCACCGCCGTCACACCCCAAACCGCCGCAGTTGTACCAAACATCGCAATAACCGCCGCCCCCAACATCGGCGCAAAAATATTTGGCAAATTAGAACTGGTCCGAAACACCCCATAATACTTGGTCTGTTGCGACTTCTTGGTCCCATCAAAGAACAACAAATCATGTACCGATTCCATCAACGCCCCCGACACCTGCCACGCAACAAAAATCACCAACAACGGCACACCGGTCACAAACGTCGCCAACGCAGACAACGCCGCAAACGACCCAAATCCCAAAACCAACCAAATCGTTTTCCCAAACCTACGTGCGGCACGCCCCATCGCTTCGCTTAACAATAAATACGGAATAATCCCCAACGTCAAAACCCAGCCCAACGTATCTTTATCAAATCCATTTTCAATCACCAAAATCGGCACATACAACACACGCATCGCCCGCAAAGAATAATATCCAAAATTCACCAAATATGCCCGCAACATACCGTCTACTTTAAAGAACGCAACTGTATTCTTCCACAACGCCTTGAACGTCTTGCGCGGATTAACTGGTTTTATATGTTTGTCTTCTTGGACAATTCTAAAATATTTAAATACCCCCCACCCCAACAAATAAATCACCGCAGACGCAAAGAACGCCGCCCGATTTCCAAATGCATTTGCGATTGCCACCGCCACCATCGGTGCAAACAACGCCCCAACATTCAACCACAAATGGTATCGCGAATTTAGTCGCGCCATACCGATATTCTTGGAAAAATCAGACATAAACAGCGGAATCAACACCCCAACCAGCGTAATTGCAATACCGGTCGTATAATCCAGAATAATAAACGTCCGCGGCAGGATTGAAAAACTCATCATCGCATAGCACACCGCCAGCATCAGCATCACAAAATAGAAAACACGTACCTTGGAAAACTGACGCAGTATTTCGTTTGCAAATAACCCCACCACAAAGCAGAACACCGAATACAGCGCCACATACAACCCGACAACCGCCGACGACCTGAAAATTTCCAGCAATACCAGCGAATAAACCGCATTATAAATACCGTCTGCAAAACCTGTAAACAGTCCCAGATTTGCAAACGAAAACCCACTAACATTTTTATTAACAGAAATATATCTATCTTGCGCCATGACAGTCAATTATATCACAAAAACGCAAAAATAAAAATCCCCCTTTTTGGGGGACTATTCATTATTTTGTCTGTTTCTGTTCATACAACTGTGCAAAGTCAACTGGCTGCATTGCAAATGTTGGGAACCCAGATTCCGATGTCAGACGTGTAATCATTGCACGTACTGCTGGGAACAACAATGTCGGCACATCAATCAGCAATGTACGCTTTTTCTTTTCTTCGTCTTTTTCTTCTTCCATCTGAACCAACCCAGAATACGTAGAATCAATCAAGAAAATCGACTTATCGCCATTTTCCAACTTGGAATGTACTTTTACAATCAAATCAACCATGAACAAGTTATTTTCTGCACCCTTGATCTGAATATCGATATTAATTTCCAACTTCGCCTGACCATTATCATTCTTAAAGAACAATTCTGGAACATTTGGACTTTCGAAAGAAATGTCTTTCAAGAACTGTGAAATAATATTAAATTTTGCCATTGTAATCTTCTCCTTCGTTGTTTTCTGGCGAATGTAAGGTCTGGACTTGCGTCCTTGTTTTATGTTAATATAACATTATAAAAAGTTTTTACAAGTGGGGGGACTGAATAAAAATGCAAATTTTACAAAAAAAGATGATTTTTCGTGGCTTACTGGGCATTTTTGCGGCCTTTGCATTGGCATCCTGCGACGTATCAACCCCAACTGTATCGGGCGACAACTCTGTAATTCCATCTAATTTCAAGCGTGTATCATATTCCGACCTAACCGGTTGGCGCGACGACGATGTTCGCTATGCACTTCAGGCATTTCGCAATTCATGTCGTGCCAAGATTCAGTATACCGGCCGATTGATTCCTGATCGTGAACTGTTCGCAGAAAAGTGTCGGATGTTGCCATCTGCATCTGCGGACGTGGCAACCGTACGCGCATGGTTTGAATCAAACTTTCAACCATACCAGATATTTAATGACAACGGCGGTGATCGTGGCACATACACCGGATACTATTCACCAATTATACCGGCATGCCGCACCAAGACGGCCCAATGCAATGAACCCCTGATGGGCATACCAACCGACGGCCGCAATTACAAAGGTGTCCCCAAAAAAGACATTGTTGAAAAACAAATCGGTCGCGTCCTGTATTGGGCAAACATTGTTGATGTCCAAAATATTCAGATTCAGGGTTCCGGCAACCTGCGCCTAGAAGATGGCACAGATGTCAAATTAAACTTTGCCGCCGTAAATGACATGCCGTTTAAATCAATCGGCGAAGAATTACGCAATCGCGGCATCCGTCCCGCCGGCGGCTTTTCATCCGAGGCCGTCTGGCAACACCTCAAGGCCAACCCAACACTGGCCCGCGATGTTATTTACAAAAATCCACGCTATGTGTATTTCTATGAATCCACCCCACCAGATGTGATCGGCAAACTGGGGACACCACTGTCCAAGATTCGCAGTATCGCCATGGATGACGACCTGTATACGTTGGGATTACCGGTATACGTCGACACCAACCTGTCTGACGGCCGCGCATTTCGTCGCCTGATGATTGCCCAAGACACCGGCAGTGCAATTCGCGGCTGGATTCGCGCCGACATATTCTTTGGCAAAGGGGACGATGCCTATAAATTCGCACAGGGTCAACACGCACAGGGTAAAATGTATATTTTAATGCCCAAAGAGTACACATATGTCAAACCACGATAAACAATTTAACGAACGCACCAAACGCCCCCAAACCATTGCGGGCGCACTGGGTGGCTTGATTAAAATATTCGGCATTCGTGCATCTGATTCTGATTTGGCGGCACGTTGGTCTGAAATCATGGGGCCCGACATTGCATCTGTGGCAACATTGGCGGCAATCAAGAAAAATCGCGACAATACATTTAACATCGTAATCCGACCAACGGTCCCTGCATACGCATTGCAACTGTCATACCGATCAGACGAAATAATACAAAAGATTAACAAATATTTTGGCTATAACGCCGTTGGTAAAATAAGTTTTCGAAAATGACAAAACGCGTACTGGGTATTGACCCTGGGTTATTACATACGGGCTGGGCGATTGTTGATACCGCCGGTCAAACACGTAAATATGTGGCCAGTGGCGTAATCCTGCCGCCGGCAAAATTACCACTATCTGAACGATTGGCAATAATATTTCGCGGTGTCAATGAACTGTGCGAAACATTTTCACCAAACGAATGCAGTATTGAAATAACCTTTGTAAACAAAAATCCACAGACAACACTGCTGCTGGGGCATGCACGCGCCGCCGCAATTGTGGCCGTTGCGAACAAAAATATCCCTGTATTTGAATACGAACCAAACAAGATTAAAAAGGCACTAACCGGTGCCGGCCACGCAGACAAATCTGCAATCGATAAAATGGTAAAAATCCTGTTGCCTGCGGCGCGCCCCAAAACCGCAGACGAGGCCGACGCCATCGCCATCGCCCTTGCCCACACAAATATGTTCAGAATTTAACCCCGCCCCCCTTACGGCACAAAATAAAAGATAATGGTATAGATGCGCGCAAACCCGCCAGTGCAGTGTACAGACGCTACATAAACTGGCGGGTTTGCGATGCAGATATGCCATTAGATTTTATTTTTGCTTATGCTGCGGCGGTGAATACCTTCTGCACATCGTCATTGGCATCCAGCGCATCAACCAATTTTTCAATCTTGGCATACGCTTCGTCATCCAAATCCATTGGCATATTTGGCAACCAGGTCAGTTCGGCCTGTTCTGGTTCACCTAATTTATCGGCCAAGATTTTTTGTACTGTGATAAAGTCTTCGGGTTTGGTTGTAATAATAAAACCTTCTTCGCTGGTTTCCAGATTGTCGGCATTTGCATCCATAATAATTTCCATCATTTCGTCTTCGGTTTTACCGATGGATGCTGGGTACATAATCTGACCTGCACGTGTAAACATAAACACAACACTGCCTTCTTCGCCCATATTTCCACCATTTTTGGCAAAGATATTGCGAATTTCTGGCACTGTACGACGTGGATTATCGGTCAATGCTTCTACGATAACCGGCACCGCATTTGGGCCATACCCTTCATATCGTACCGCTTCGTAATTTTCAGTATTTGACCCAGATGCCTTTTCGATTGCGCGTTTGATATTATCGTTTGGCATAGAATTTTTGCGTGCCGTCAGAATTGCCAATCGCAGGCGTGGATTATTATCTGGGTTTTTATCACCCAACTTGGCCGCCATGGTAATTTCGCGCGCCAGTTTTGTGAACAGCCCACTGCGTGCTGCGTCGGCCGCACCTTTTTTATGCTGAATATTATGCCATTTACTGTGTCCACTCATATTTGACCTTTTTATTTATTTGGATTAAAATTACCCCAAAAGGATAACAAATGATTGGCAAATTGCAAGGCATAGTTGACTATATCGGCGACGGATTTGTGATTTTATTGGTAAATGGTGTGGGATACAAAGTATTCACGCCTGAATATCTGACACACAAATCAACGGTTGAACTGTGGATTGAAACGATTGTCCGCGAAGATTCTATCCGCCTGTTTGGTTTTTCAACCCTGAACGCCCAGAATTTATTTAACATGTTAACGACGGTATCTGGCGTGGGACCTAAGGTTGCACTGGCAATCCTTGGCACAATAAATTCTGACACATTGATGTCTGCGATTGCCACAAACGATGCCAAGACAATCGCAACCGCCCCAGGGGTCGGCAAAAAAATGGCGGAAAAAATCATTGTTGAACTGCGGAACAAAATCGGTGGCGTATCCGCAACATTATTTGCCCCAGATGCCGGCGCGACCACATCTGCATCATCCGCCCTGCCTGATTTATTGATGGCACTGGAAGCGTTGGGCTATCGCCGTCTGGACATAATCGAAATGGCACAAAAACTGACAACCCAGAACCCAACCGCGGACGTATCAAAACTGGTCCCACTGGCATTAAAAGAAATCAGCAAAGGGAAATAAAGTATGAATAACAACGATACAATCTTTGCACTTTCATCTGGGCATGGCAAATCCGGCGTTGCGGTAGTCCGTATATCGGGCGACAACCTGCGCGACATTTTTTCAAAATTCATAAACAAATCAGAATTTGTCCCCCGCCATGCATACTTTTGCAATTTGCGCGATCGTGCGGACGACCTGATTGACCAATGCTTGGCAATATATTTCCCTGCCCCGCACAGTTTTACCGGCACAGATGTCATTGAATTACACACACATGGCGCACCGGCAACAATTAACGCAGTATTTGAATACCTAGCCACATTGGGCATGCGCATGGCCATGGCCGGCGAATTTTCACGCCGCGCATTTTATAACAATAAAATGGATTTAACAGACGTTGATGGTTTGGCCGCACTGCTGGATGCCCAAACCGATGTACAACGCAAACATGCACTGCGTTCAATGCTGGGCCACGACAGTAAAATTTACAACACATGGCGCGATCAAATGGTCGAAGTTTCGGCATATGCAGCGGCAATCTTAGATTATAACGCCGACGACCTGCCGGCCAACATTGGCGATCGGGTTCATGCACACGCAAAAAAATTATACAACGAAATTGACAGTGCCTTGAAACAATACCGCACATCGCGTGCAATTCGCGGTGGTATAAATATCGCATTGGTCGGCGAAACAAATGTCGGGAAATCATCAATCTTTAATTATCTGGCGGGCGCAAATCGCGCAATCGTATCTGATATTGCCGGCACAACACGCGACGTGGTATCAACCACACTGGACATCGACGGATTTATGATAAACCTGTCTGATACGGCGGGCATACGTGAAACAGACGACATTATCGAAAACATTGGCATTGAACGCACAAAAAATGAAATTGAAAATGCAGACATTATAATCCACGTCTATACGCCGAAAAACGTGCCAAAATGGCGCACTGACATCAGCCGCATTGGCCCAAATCCAAACATTGACATTGTAAATAAATGCGACACCACAACAGAACGCGACCCCGAATTCGGTCTGTACGTATCTGCGAAAACCGGCGATGGCATGGATGAATTAATGTCCACATTGCGCGCCAAGATTCACGAAATAATGGACGGCACAGAAAGCGCACTGTCCATCAACGCACGCACAAAATCATTATTAGAATCCGCCCGCGATGAATTATCACACGCATTATCATCGGGTGAAAATTATGACATTTTCGCAGAACACACACGCCGCGCTGGCGATGCGATTGGCCAGATTCTGGGTACCATCACCGCATCCGAGGTTCTTGATAAAACATTCGGCCAACTGTGTTTAGGGAAATAAAAACACACCACCCCTTGCGTGGCATAAAATAAAAGATAATGGCGTAGATGTGGGCGGGGGGCGGCAACGTAGTGTACAAACGCTACATAAGTGCGCAACCCCTTGCATAGCGCAAAATAAAAGATAATGGCGTAGATGTGGGATGGGGCCGGCAACGTAGTGTACAAACGCTACATGAGTTGCCGGCCCCACCCACAGATGCACCATTAGATTTTATTTTCTCTCGGTGGCACGTGCAAAATCGTCATACACCTTATACTTTTGATCTGACGTTTCATGATACTCGTACCCTGCGCCACCGGCAGAATACATATTAAACAGTTCGGTTGTCTTGTCAACGGCGGCACGCATCATATCGGCGGTGGCAGACACATCGTATTCAACAACACGCACATTGCCCTTTTTCATTTGCAAGAATTTCATAATCGGGGTTTGTGATTTTTCTGTCGTTTGGATTGGGAATCCACCTTGTTGCAGAATAAAGGCTTCTAACGGCAACTGGGGCATATTACCCTGTTCCAGTTGTGATTTCGATGGCGGTGTCCCCGTTTTAAAGTCTAAAACACCACCATCCCAGAATCTGTCTGCCTTGGCACAAACGTTGCGTCCTGCAATCTGCACACAGCCCTTTTGTTCCACATGTGCATCTGGATTTTCCATCAGTTCCTGCGACAACACCGGTGCAATTTCTTGGAATCGTTTATCCCAGAAACGATACAGAACACTGCTCTCGCCTAATTTTTCTGATGCCCTTGTGCGCATTTGCGCCAACAAATATTCTGGTCGAAAATCTGTTGCCTTTTCTGCCACATCATGAACCAAGTTTCCAAAATCACGTGCATCTGGTCCAATCCAATAGTCATCCAAAACACGCAACCGCAAAATATGCCGCACATAGAACGCATATGGATTATGAATTAATGATTCCAGTTCTGTCACATAAACATCGGACCAGTCCGCCGGTGGCGTTGGCGTTGAATAGTCCAACGAACATGGTTTAACACTGCTATCGCGTGCCAAGACCGAATCTAAAATTTCTGTTTCCTTGTGAAATTGTCCGCGTCGTGCCACCACCCGCGACAAGAATCGCGATTCCGCGGTCTGCACCCCACCAGACACCGTCGAACGCACCCAATACACCTGCGCCCCACAGGATAAATTCATAAAGTCCAACGCCTGCAAAGACACCTTTCTATCTGGCGACGGCAATCCAATTTCATCCGCCGTCTTGCGTGGCAACCATGCATTTTCATAACCGCGCGCCGGAAACATCCCTTCGTTCAGTCCTGTCAGAATCACGACATCTGCCGTCTGCATACGTGATTCAATCGTCCCCAGCACGACTACATCGGCCCCATCATTCATTGGCGCACGCACAGACACACCACTGACCGCATCCGCTACAAACGCGCGCGCATCCGCCACTTTTAGCACCACATCCGCCGCCCCCAGCGCATTCGACGTTTCCTTGATTGCCGTCCAAATTTTCTTGCTGTCTGGGTCATCTATATTGCACTGGGGGGCGAATGAATCTGCATATTGCTCAACCATTTCTGCAACTGTATCAAACAGATTATTATTACATGCCGCATATAAATCATCAAACGCAGTCGAACGTTTTTCAATCCATTCATCCATCAGGTTTAATATCGCACGTCCCGCCGGTGTCCCTGCCCCCGACATTGCCCCCGAAAAATCCGCCACCAGTCCACGTGTATTAAACGCGGCCCTGATACGCTGGTTTCCGGCCGCATCAGGTGTCACAACCAACACCGATTTATTTTCTGCCACACTGCGCACTGCAATTTCTGCAACAACGGCGGCTTCTACCGCTTCGCGACCACATTCAATTAAATGACAATGCATCAGATCCGTATTAATCGCACCAACCTGTCCTGCATTACTAAACGCAACATTCATAAAATCGATTGCCGACGACCCAACATCAATCGGAATAACATCATCCGCCGTCAGCCCCAGTCGCATCAAAAATTTATGCTCTGAATTATACGGATGCGTATTTAATTCAAAGTCTGCAACCATGCCCCCAATTTTACCCGACAGAATAATTCGCCCATACGGCAACTGGGCAATTTCACACATCAGATCTGCGGTGGCTGGCACACTGGCCGTCGATGCACAGACAATCACCAATTTATATTTATTCAACACATCCTTCCACGCGCGAATATCACGATTTTTCGCCGCCGCCGCTGTAATTCGCCCATTGGCATACTGCGCCATAAACCCAGACAATATATTTAAAATTTCTGCCTTGCTTTGAAAGTGTGCCGCATATTTTTCATCAACCAACGCCCCCCAATCAATCGTCGCCGCATCAATCCCTTCGTTTTCTAAATAGTCCTGAACCCGCACCAAATCATGCGCAATCGGCAACGCAGTCCCCAGATTACCAATACTGCCCACTGCGGCCAATAATTTAGCCAGCAATACCACCCGTTCTGTATTTGAAATAACATCTGGGGCATCCGACTGTTCTTCGTCATCATCCACCCCTTCGCCCAGCGCAACCAACGTCGGCAAGAATGCGACCCCACCCGACTTTGCGGCAATCATTTTCTCGACCGTTCTTAATGCGCGCCGACTGGGCAGGAATATCAGCATATCCGCCACATCAACCTGTGAATCCACCATCACCTGCCACAACGCATCTGCAATACGCGCCGGATTAGTCGCACAAAAAATGTTTTTATTTGATACCAAGTGTCATCCTTATTGATTCCAATCCTGTTTTCTTTTCTGCCGATGTCTGCAAAATCTCGGGCACCATCGCCCCATGGTCTGTATGCAGAATTTCACACTGTTTTGCCTCGCGCACTTTCTTGTCTTTTTTTGTATAGACGATTTGATACGGAATTGCATTTGCATCACAAAAGTCCATCAGATCCAAATCTGCATCCTTGGGGCCAATTCGCGAATCAATCAATATAAACAGGCGTTTCAACTGACTGCGATTCAGCAAATATTCTTCTAAACGATTCAGCCACCGCATCGCATCCACCTTGGACACACGTGCATATCCATACCCTGGCAAATCCACAATCATCACCCGATCGTCCAAATTAAACAGATTCAAACTTTGTGTTCGCCCTGGGGTATTTGACGTACGCGCAACCGGCGCGCCCACAATCGCATTTATCAACGAAGACTTGCCCACATTACTGCGACCAATAAACGCATATTCCGCAAAGTGTGAATTTGGCAAAGATTTTACTGTTTCAAAACTGCCCACAAATTTAATCATTATCATCCCCCGATTTGTCCAGCAAACGTCGATATGCTTCTTTTTTTGAAATACCACTGCGCGCGGCCAATTCTGCCGCCGCCGACTTCATCGATGTGGCCGCAATATCATTTACAATTTCTGAAATTTCACTATCAGACATCTTGTGTTCTGGTCTGGGCGCGACGACAATAACAATCTCGCCACGTGGTGGGGTTATATTTACCAGTTCGGCCGGATAGCCGACAATCGTTTCTTCATGAATTTTTGTTATTTCACGCACAATCGCAATTTGTCTTTCTGGCATAACCTGTGCCATTTTTGCGATTGTCGCCATAACCCTGTTCGGACTTTCATAGTAAATAATGGTATGCGGAATTTTGTTATCATCACGCAATTTTTTTTCATCAAAAAATCCACAGAACGTAAATCTGTCAGTTGGAAACCCCGACAGCACCAACGCACATATCGCCGCATTTGCCCCTGGGACCACAAACACCGGCACCCCTGCCGCACGCGCCGCACGCACCAAACGAAACCCTGGGTCTGACACCGCCGGCATACCTGCATCAGACACACATGCAACCGCGGCACCATTTTGAATCTGTGCAATTAAATCTGGCACAACATCACGTTCATTATGTTCATGACACGACACACGCTTGGTCTTGATGTCAAAGTGCGCGGCCAACTTACCAAACACGCGCGTATCTTCGGCGGCAATAACATCTGCATCTTGCAGAACCTGTATTGCCCGCGGTGTCATATCAGACAAATTCCCAATCGGTGTCCCAACAATATACAGCCCAGTTTGCATTTAAAATCCTTTTATAGTAAAATAATACAAAATAAAACGGATTTTTCAATGTATATAAACAGATTTTTTAAATACTTTATCGCAATTTCAATTCTGGCCGGCTGCGCGGGTCCCGACAAAAAAACCGGTCCTGCCGTCGACTGGTTTGACATCCCTGCCGACACAACCGGCACCCCATCCCAGATGTACGGTCGCCCATCCGATGGATATGGCGATGCACCTGAATCTGACACAACGCATCACATGGCGGTAATGCTGCCACTGTCTGGGGACAACGCGTCGGTCGGTCGCATAATTCGCACATCGGTTGAAACCGCCATTTTACAGAACGCGCCAAAAAATCTGAACGTGTCATTTTACGACACAAACGAAAATCTATCAGAAACAATAAATACTGTCTTGGCATCAAACCCAGAAATCATCGTCGGCCCCGTTTTTGCAAACGATGCCCGCACATTGCGCATGACCAAGTCGTCTGACCTGCCTGTATTATCATTTACATCAGATGCAACTGCGGTTGGCGACGGCGTAATGACAATGGCACTGATGCCAACCAACGGCGTTGAAACAATCATTAAACAGATGCAGGCCGACAACATAAAACGCTTTATAATCTTGGCACCTGACACAGAATCTGGCCACCTAATGGCCGGCACCGCCAAGAACGCATCGTCAATATACGACGTACCATTGGTCGGCATATTCTACTATACAGAAAAAGATCCTGATTCTATTAAAAACACAGTTGCCACCGCATCTATGAACGCGGCCCGCACTGCGGCCCACACCCGCGCCCGTCAGGTTTTATCAGACATATTGATAAATGAACGCCTGACCGCGATTGAAAAGTCTAATTTAAACATGCAACTGGAAAAACTGTCGCGCACAGATACCGTCGGCAACGTTCCGTATGATGCCGTATTATTCTTGGGCAATGGCGACGACACAAAATCACTGGCATCATTCTTGCGTTATTATAACGTCGGTGCGCGCGATGCCACATTTTATGGCACCACAATGTGGGACGGTTCGGATATTGCATCTGACCTGACAATGTCTGGGGCAAAATTTGCCACCCTGCCCCAAATCGATGAAAAATTTGCCAACATTTATCAGCAAATGTCCGGCATCGCCCCAAACCGCTTGGCAACATTTGGTTATGACGCAACAAATATGGCAATCGGCATGCTGTATTCTGACGCATCACCTGCGGCATACCTGCTGGACCCCAGTGGTTATATGGGTACAGACGGATTGATGCGACTGAAACCAACCGGCGAATCCGAACGCGCCCTGCGCATTGTTGAACTGGACGGCAGTGGCACACCACGTGAAATTCGCGCCGCCGCAACAAACTTTATGTCGCCATTGTATAATATTGAACAGCGACACATAACCCCTGCATCCCCAATGTCATTACAAACATCTGGCATTGATCCCGATGATTACATCACCATCCCCGAACGCCTGCGCAGTAAATATCGCAGCAAAACACTGGGTGCCAACACAACATTTACCCCAACGATTCACAAAAGTGAAATAATCAACATCACCCCAACCGAAGACAACACAACAATTCGCGCAGAAAACTATAC
>JAFTNY010000062.1 GCA_017451625.1 Alphaproteobacteria bacterium | reverse complement strand
GGACATGCTCTTATACCAAGTATGCCAGTGGCACAATAAAAACAGACTGCTCGCCGTCTAACTGTAATCAAACGGTAAAGTCTGCGACGTGTAAAGCGAACTACTATGGTACGACATCGTGTACGGCATGCTCATCGTTTAATTCGTCATACTCATATTCGGACCAAGGAACAACATCGTCGAATTACTGTTATGCGTCCAAAACGAATACTGGTTCACAGTTGGCATGTTCGCAGCCATCGAACAGTGTGTCGTATACGTGTGGCACATGTTCCCCTGGGACTTGTTCGTATCGCGACTATTACAATGCGACAGATACGACTTGTACACCCACGAATTGTACTAAACCGGTTGCCAGTGCAACGTGTAAAGCAAATTACTATGGTACGACATCGTGTACGGCATGCTCATCGTTTAATTCGTCATACCCATATTCGGACCAAGGAACAACATCGTCGAACTATTGCTATGCGTCCAAGACGAACACTGGTTCACAGTTGGCATGTTCGCAGCCAGCGAACAGTTCGGCGTACACCTGTGGCACATGTTCCCCTGGGACTTGTTCGTATCGCGACTATTACAATGCCACAGATACGACTTGTACGCCAACGGATTGTACTAAACCGGTTGCTAGTGCAACGTGTAAGGCGGGGTATGCGGGGACAACGTCGTGCAGTGCGTGTAGTGGACGTACGAAGTATAGTGCGGCAGGGGCAACGTCTTGTTCGACTGTGTCAACTGGGTACTATACAACCGGCTGTAACAGCAGTGGTAATGTCTGTACAGGTCAATCGCAATGTACATCTGGTACGTACTGCAGCAGTGGTATATCGAACACCTGTCCAAGTGGTTATGGCGCAAGTGCGGCAGGATCTGATGCAGCGGCAGACTGTTATATGAGTGTTGCGGCGGCGAAGTACGTTAAGACAGCGAATGACAGCAGTGCAACAGCATGTGGCACAGGTACATATAAAGCAGCGCATACAGTATACTATGGTGGCACATCGACCTGTAATAGTTGCCCAAGTGGGTATGACGATGGTGCGGCGGCCAGTGCAGAAAGCGGCTGTCAGATCAGCGTTGCAGGTGGTAAGTATGTAGGTACCAAGAACAGTGCAACATTGAGTGATTGCGCAAGTGGTACATACAAGGCGGCCCACAGCGTAGCATACGGCAGTACGTCAAGTTGTGGATCGTGTCCGGCAACGGCATCTGGGTCAGATAGTGGACGTGATGCAGCAACAGACTGTTATGTGTCATGCAGTGCGAAGAGCATCAGCAATGGTACAACCACTGTTGTTAATGCCAAAGAATACTATAGTGGTTCGGCATACCCAGCGTGTACGTTCAATGTGAACTGTAATGCAAAGTATGGTGCATCTGGCAACAAGACAACAAGTCCGGCATGTACAGTATGTGCGACGGGTAAGTATAGTGCAGGTGGAACAGCGGCATGTTCATCGTGTACAAACAAACCATCGAACAGTTCGTACACCAGCAATGCGTCATCAAATGCATGTTCATGGTCATGTAATGATGGGTACAACAAGACGGCAGATAACCAGTGTGGCCAGTTCTGTGGTGCGGGGATAACGCATTTACATCTGGGCAATGGGGTGTCGATACCGTTGTACAGCAGTGCGCGGACCAGTCCTGCGATTAACGTAAAGTGGAACGACACCGTATGTTATGGTAGTTTAAGCAGCGGTAAAGCCACTGGACTGAACGTCAAGGTAGGTACGACAACATACCACGCGGTGAATTAAAAAAAATCCCCCAAAATGGGGGATTTTTAGTGGTTAGTGGCTAGTGTAAGTGGTTAGTGGTGGATGCCATTTTGTTATCCCCGCGTAGGCGGGGATCCATTGTGTTCCTGATTCTTCTTGCACTGGACCCTGATACACCCTTGTCATTGCGAGGCGTAGCCGCGGCATGCAAATAAGAAATACAAGAAACTGGATTGCCACGCAAACTGACGTTTGCTCGCAATGACAAAGGAATACATGAAACAATGGATACCGGCCTGCGCCGGTATGACGGTGCTGAAGTTTTGTAAATTACAAGTTCCAATTCTGTGTGTGGCGCGCTGCGACGGGGCAAGGTCTCGGCGCAGCGTTAGCGAAGATGGATGGTTTTTGAAAAAAGAAGTGAAAGAATAAAAAAAGACCACCTCCCGCCTGCGGCGTACTCCTCCACAGGAGGAGAACCCATTGACGTGCTTAAGAGATAAAAAGTACGAACCGTCGTCATCCCCGCGTAGGCGGGGAACCATTGCGTTCCTGATTATTCTTGCACCTGACCCTTACACACCTTTGTCATCGCGCGGCATTGCCGCGGCATGCAAATAAGAAATACAAGAAACTGGATTGCCACGCAAACTGACGTTTGCTCGCAATGACAAAGGAATACATGTGAAGCAATGGATACCGGCCTGCGCCGGTATGACGGTGTTTAAGAGTGAATAATAAACAACGTGCCGGTATGACGGTGATTTATTTTTTTGGCTGCTATTCCCTTTTGTGCGGGAATGACAAAAATATTATGTAAGATATGATTGTTAAATTATTTTGAATTTGCTTGGTTTTTTGCCGCGCTAAGGGCATGACGTAGGGCCTGTTCAGCGATTTGGCGGATTTTTGGCGCAAAAGTACGCATGTTCATTGTGTTTGCAACAGTGTTGCCAAATAGGCGAGAAATATATTCTATCTGGGTCGGGGCAATTACATAAACGTCGCTGGTTATATCAGATGGATTTAGTTTCTTAATCGGTTGTTGCATGACTTCATTCCCCCCTGCCCTGTGTCATTATATCATATTTTTTTCGTTTTGGCACTTGTTTAATTGCGCGCCTGTTATTATATCATAAAGTATCTTGACCGCAAGGCGCAAAATTGCTATATATTTCGTGATAAAAGTAAGGAAAAAGGTTATGAAAAATATACTTGGAATGTTATTAGGGTCTGCAAACGACAGATTGGTTAAAAGTTATGATAAAACTGTGTCCTTGATTAACGATTTGGAACCAAAATATCATGCGATGACAGATGAAGAACTGCGTGGGCAGACGGATGTCTTGCGCGCGCGGTTGGCGGCAGGCGATAAAGAAAAAGATATATTGCCAGATGCGTTCGCATTGGTGCGCGAGGCATCTGTGCGTACAATCGGATTGCGCCATTTTAATGTGCAGATGATTGGTGGGATGGTGCTGACCGGTGGGCAAATCGCAGAAATGAAAACCGGTGAAGGTAAAACACTGGTGGCGACGTTGGCAATGTATCTGAAGGCACTGCATGGTAAAGGCGCGCATTTGATTACGGTTAATGATTATCTGGCATCGCGCGACGCGTCGTGGATGGGCGAGATTTATCGGTTCTTGGGGTTGACGGTTGGTATTATTCAACATGATATGACCGATGAAGAAAGACGGGCCGCATATGCGTGTGATATTACGTATGTAACGAATTCTGAACTGGGGTTTGATTATCTGCGTGATAATATGAAGTTTACAAAAAAACAGCAGGTTTTGCGTCCGTTCTTTTATGCTATTGTTGACGAGGTTGACAGTATCTTAATCGACGAAGCGCGTACGCCACTGATTATTTCAGGGCCGGCCGAAGATACCAGTGAATTGTATGCCAAGGTTGATGCAGTGGTGGCACAGTTTACAGAATCTGATTTTAAAAAGGATGAAAAAGATCGCCATGTAGTTTTGACAGAAAGTGGGGTTGATACAGCAACGCGCCTGTTAAAGGATGCGGGGTTGTTGGTGGGTGATAATTTGTATGCATCTGAAAATGCAGCGTTGGTTATGCATATTCAACAATCTTTGTTGGCACATCATTTGTATCAGAAAAATGTTAATTATGTTGTGCGTGGTGGTGAAATTTTAATCGTTGATGAATTTACAGGGCGCGTTATGACCGGTCGTCGCTTTGGCAAAGGGTTGCATCAGGCGATTGAAGCAAAAGAGCACGTTAAGGTTCAGCCAGAAAATCAGACGGTGTCCAGTATTTCGTATCAGAATTTGTTCCGGTTGTATCCAACATTGTCTGGGATGACAGGGACGGCAATGACCGAGGCGGCAGAATTTGAAGAAATCTATAAGTTGCGCGTGGTGTCAATTCCAACAAATCGTCCGGTTGCGCGTAATGATCATCATGATGAAATTTATCGCAACAAAGAAGAAAAATATGATGCAATCTTGAAGCAGATTTCTGATTGTATGGCACGAAAACAGCCGGTTTTGGTGGGGACTGTGTCGATTGAAAAGTCAGAAGAATTGGCGGCGATTGTACGTCAGAAGTTGGGTGTTAATCCGGCAGTGTTGAATGCAAAACATCATGAATCCGAAGCGAAAATCGTTGCACAGGCCGGTGCCCCAGGGGCGGTTACCATTGCAACAAATATGGCAGGACGTGGAACCGATATTAAGTTGGGCGGAAATGCCGAAGATTTGATTGCGGATTTGGATGCAACTGCGCCAGATTATGAAGAAAAAAAGAAAGAAATCTATGCCACGATAGAGGCGAATAAGAAACAGGTCTTGGATGCAGGTGGGTTATATGTGATTGGTACGGAACGCCATGAATCACGTCGAATTGATAATCAGTTGCGTGGGCGTTCTGGCCGTCAGGGTGACCCAGGGGATTCCAAGTTCTTTTTGGCGTTGGATGATGATTTGATGCGTATCTTTGGTGCGGCACGTTTGCAGGGTATGTTGACGACGTTGGGGCTGAAGACAGGCGAAGCAATTACGCATCCATGGATTACCAAGGCATTGGAAAAAGCACAGAAGCGTGTAGAAGCACGATATTTCGAAGCGCGTAAGGAACTGTTGAAATATGATGATGTTGCAAATGAACAGCGTACGGTCATTTACAAACAGCGCGATGATTTAATGGTGTCAGAAGACCTGACGGCGTTGGCGCGTGAAATGATTGGGGATGTTGTTGAAATTATTTGCGAAAATAATATTCCAGAGAAAGCAATGCCGGCGGACTGGAATCTGAACGGGATTCATAATGCGATGTTGCGTGTGTTTGCACTGGATATCACAGATATTGAAAAGTGGAAGACAGACGACCAAATTACAGAACGCAAAGCATATGAAACATTGCAGAATTTGGCGTTGCGCAGATATGAACATCAGGCGAATAAATATGGCCCAGAACTGATGCAAATGGCATCGCGTCAGATGATGCTGGGGGCATTAGATGCGGTGTGGAAGAAGCATCTGCAACAGATGGATTATCTGCAAAGCGCAATCGGGTTGCGTGGTTATGCACAGAAAAATCCGCTGTATGAATACAAACGTGAAGCGTTGGATTTGTTTAAAAATACAGTGAATAACTTTAAAATTATGTCTATTTCGTACATTTGTCGTATGGAATTGACCCGCGAAGATGTGGCGGCGACCGAGGCAGAACGTGCCAAGCATGATGCAGGCCTGAATCAGGCCACAGGAAACGACAGTCGTCGTAATGCGCCATGTCCATGTGGGTCTGGACAGAAGTTCAAACATTGCTGTGGTAAATTGCACTAATATTTTTAGTGCAATTTATTCACTGATTTTATTTGTTATAGTTTTTGCGCCAAAAGGTATAAAGGAAAGGGGTTATGGGGCAGTTTGTTCATCTTCGTACACATTCGCGATTTTCAGTGGGGGCCAGTACACTGACCATTAAACAGATACCAAAGTTATGTATGGCACTGGGGATGACGGCGTGTGCGTTGACAGATACAAATCTGATGTCGGGTTGTGCCGAGTTTTCAGATGTAATGCCGTCAAATAAACTGCAGCCGATTATTGGTGTGGAAATTACCCTGAACCAGCATGCAGCAGATCCTAAGATTTTGCGTGCAAATACCCTGTCCAAGATTGTTTTGTTGGCACAAAATCATGCAGGATATTTAAACCTGTGTGAATTGAATCGTATTATGTACATGCGGATGGAAAATCATCATCTGGGGCCGCATATTTCGTTTGATGAGTTGGCATCACACAGTGATGGGTTAATCTGCCTGTCGGGGGCGCATTTGGGGCCGATTGGGATGGCGTTGCTGAATGGTCAGGATGAACAGGCGCGTATCTATGCCCAGCGTCTTTTAGAAATCTTTGGCGACAGGTTTTATATAGAAATTCAGCGTCATGGTTTGGAAGATGAAATCAAGACAGAGGTTGGATTTCTGGGGATTGCGCGGGATTTAAATATTCCAATTGTGGCGACAAATGATGTTTGTTTCGCGGCGGATACAGATTATGAATCTGCAGATGCGTTGGGGTGTGTGTTGGGACAGACCAAGGTTATTGATCCAGAAAGACCGCGAAAGTCATCGGAACAGTTCTTTAAGTCATATGAACAGATGGCCGAGATTTTTTCTGATCTGCCCGAAGCAATAGAAAACACAGTTGTAATTGCCCAGCGTTGTGGTTTTATGGTTAATGTTCATGAAAAGCCATTGTTGCCGCGATTTGGGGACGACTTGGAAACCGAATGTCAGATGCTGCGCGATAATACAATGAGTGGTCTGAAGCGCAGATTGGAACAACATGGAATTACTGATACGCAGCCCTATTATGACCAAGCGGAATTTGAATTGGGTGTTATTATTGGTATGGGGTTCCCAGGGTACTTTCTGATTGTTGCGGACTATATTGATTGGTGCAGAAATAATGATGTGTTGACTGGGCCCGGGCGTGGGTCGGGTGCGGGGTCTATTGTTGCGTGGGCGTTGGGAATTACCAATGTTGATCCGTTGAAGTATGGGCTGCTGTTTGAACGTTTCTTGAATCCAGATCGTATTTCAATGCCGGACTTTGACGTGGACTTTGAACCAACAGGAATTGAACGTGTGTTGGCGTATGTTTGTGATAAATATGGACACGATTCTGTGTGCAGAATTATTACGTTTGGTTCGCTGCAGGCGCGTGGTGCAATTCGTGATATTGGGCGTGTGTATGGAATGCCCTATTCCAAATCTGATAGACTGTCAAAACTGATACCGCAGGATGCAAAAACACTGAAAGATGCGGTTGGAATGTCGAATGAAATTCAAGATATTTTGAACAATGATGCGGATTTGAACAAGGTTGTGACGGTTGCAGAAGAATTAGAAGGGTCTTTGCGAAATCTGGGGCAACATGCGTGCGGTGTTGTTATCGGCGATAGACCAACGACCAAGATTGCGCCGGTGTATCGTGATCCAGCAAACCCGTTGCCGTCGTGTCAGTTTGACGGCAAGTATTTGGAAAAGTCTGGGTTGATTAAATTTGACTTTTTGGGATTGGAAACGTTGGTGGTGTTGAAATATGCAACGCGACTGATTCAGCAGACACGTGGTATTAATATCGATTTGGATCAGATTCCAACCGATGATGCCAAGACAATGAAGTTGTGGCAACAGGGACTGACCGAAGGGATATTCCAATTCGATGCCCCGTTTGTTCAGCAGACTTTGCGCAAGATGCATCCGACCAGTTTCTTGGAAATTTCGGCGTTGAACGCGTTAAATCGCCCAGGGCCAATTCAGTTCATTCCACAGTTTATCGCGCGTATGCATGGTGAAGAAGATATTGAATATGTACACCCAAGGGCGGAACCGATTTTAAAGGAAACATACGGGATTATTGTTTACCAAGAACAGGTGATGCAGTTGGTGCGTGCGTTGGCGGGATTTACACGTGGGCAATCGGACAACGTGCGCAAGGCGATGGGGAAAAAGATTATCGCCATGTTGGACGAACTGGAAGGATTGTTCTATGAGGGGTGCGAGAAGGAAGAAACCTTGGATCGTGCCACCGCCAAGGATTTGTGGGAAAAGTTTAAAGATTTTGCAAAGTATGCGTTTAACAAGTCGCATGCGATTGCCTATTCTATTGTGGCAAATCAGTGTGCGTATTTGAAAGCGAACTATACGCCGGAATTTTTGGCTGCGTCCATGTCCAGTAATCTGAATGATACAGATCAGTTGGCGATTTTCGTCGATGATGCAAAATCTAATTTTGGGATTCAGATTGTGGCACCTGATATTAATCAGAGTGAGTCGCTGTTTACAGTAGCCGATGGTAAGATTATATATGGGTTGGCGGCCTTGAAAGGGGTTGGGACAGTTGCAACGGATGCAATCGTCGCAGAAAGAAATGCAAATGGTAAATTCAAGAATTTGACGGACTTTGCAAAGCGGTGTGCGCCGATTATGAACAAACGAATTTTAGAAGCGTTCGCAAAGACAGGGGTTTTGGATTCGTTGGAACCAAATCGGGCGGCGATTTATATGAATGCAGATGCGATTTTGTCATATGCGGCCAAGTCCAAGGATGGGGCGAATATGCTGTCGCTGTTTGCGAATACGGTTGAAGACGATGTGTCCGAAGATAGATTGCGCAAGAATTTGCCCAAGACGGAACCTTGGACATTTGGTCAGAAATTGGAAAATGAATTGTCGGCGTTGGGTTTCTATATATCGGCGCATCCGCTGGATCAGTACAAGCATTTGATTTCGCGCGCCAATTTGGCGACCAGTGCAACGTTGGAATCGTTGGGCGATCGGAAAACTGTGCAGATTGCGGCAAATGTCAATTCTTATGGGCGGCGACGTACCAAGACAGGGAAAGAGATGATTACCATAAATGCGTCAGACAGTTTTGGTAATATTGATGCAGTGGCGTTCGGTGATGCGGCGATTGAGTTTTCACAGATTTTGTCTGGGGAAAATGTGGTCTTGATTTCGGGTAAAACATCAAATCGCGATGATCGTGTATCTATATTCGTGGATTCGATTGTGCCTTTGACGCAGTGGGTGGCAAAAATTGCGAAAAAGATAACGTTGGACATTCGGGATCAGGTGGTTTTGCAGGATGTGAAAAAGGCCTTGATTGCCCTGCCCCGCGGTTATACGCGTGTTGAGCTGGTGTTGCATGGTGCAGAAAAAACAGCGACGGTGGCATTACCGGGTGGGGTTGAATTGGGTGGAACGACGGTCGCGGATTTGACGGCGTTGGGCCTGAAAGTGGAGATTGAATAATATGGCGCAAAAGCATGTTCCGGTTTTGTTAGATGCGGTTTTGGGTGCCTTGGGCGATTTGCAGGGCAAGACGGTTGTTGATTGTACGTTTGGTGCGGGTGGATATTCGCGGGCGTTCTTGGAACGCGGTGCCAATGTGATTGCGTTTGATCGTGATCCGAATGTTGTTGCCGATGCAGACGAATTGCGCAGGGAATTTGGTGTGCGGTTTGAATTTGTGCCACAGCCATTTTCAAATATTGTGGATTTAGGACGGACCGTTGATGCAATCGTGTTCGATTTGGGAATTTCTTCGATGCAGATTGATGTTGCAGAACGTGGCTTTTCATTTCGTATGGATGCGCCGTTGGATATGCGAATGGCGCAGTCTGGGGCCAGTGCGGCGGATTTGATTATGCAAAAATCGGTGGCGGAATTGGCACAGATTCTGCGTGATTATGGCGATGTGAAAAAGGCCGGTATTTTGGCGCGTGTAATCAAGGATGCGCGACCTAAAACAACACTGGGGTTGCGGGATTTGATTCATAACCCCAAAGATGTTGCGCCGGTGTTTCAGGCCCTGCGTATTGCAGTAAATGACGAAATGGGGGAACTGCAACGGGCGTTGGCGGCGGTGCCAGAATTGTTAAATGTTGGGGGGATGTGTGTTTGTGTGTCGTTTCATTCGCTGGAAGATAGAATTGTTAAGAATACTTTTCGTGAATGGACAACGCCACGTGGTGATCCGCGGATGCCTGTGGTGGTGCCGGTGCAGTTTGTGCCAATCAAGACAGCGGTGCCGACAGATGCGGAATCGGCGCACAATCCACGTGCGCGTTCGGCGCATATGCGTGGTGTGATAAAATCATGTTGACCGACTGTGGACTTTTTTTGTACGATTTTACAGAAAGGATTTAGGAGACTATGAAAAAACTGTTGTTTTCTGTGTTTGGATTGATGATGGCCACAGGGGCGGCACATGCCGTTTGTCCGGTGTGTACGGTTGCCGTTGGTGCAGGATTGGAAGGCGCACGCCTGTTGGGGGTTGATGATGTTATAACAGGTATTTGGGCCGGTGGTTTGACGCTGTCTTTGTTCTTTTGGACGGCCGGATGGCTGAAAAAGCGTGGCGTAAACAGTTTGCTGTGGCAGATTGTTGTGCCGTTTGTTGTATGCTATGGTTTATTGGCGATGGTGTATATGATGCCCAGTGTGGAATATGGCGTTCATACACTGTGGGGAATTGATAAGTTCTTGCTGGGGACGATTGTCGGGACGTTTGCATTTTATTTTGGTGCGCGGTGGTATATGAAAATCAAGCGTGCAAATGGCGGACATGCAAAATTTGCATTTCAGAAAGTTGTTGTTCCATTGTCTTTCTTGATGGTGGCGACGGTTGTGTTCTGGTTTATTACAAAATAAGTGGGGCAAGTTCGAATGACCAAGCGATTGCAGAATCTTGATGGCGCAGATACAGATATGGCGGTGGCTGTTATGAATTTGATGGCAATCGAACGTCGTTGTGGTGATGGCACATTGGGTGAAATGGTGCGTCAGGTTCGTACGGAATTGCTGGGGGGCGAATCACAGCCAGATGCGGTTTTGGTGGCGGCACAAAAATTATTGACAATATCAGATGCGTTAAATTATGAAGAATGCACATTTGGTGTTGATTCAGGTAGTAAAAAAATGGTAAAATTGCGTAAAGAGAGAGTATAGATTGAAACATCTGCTGACTAAATTTTGTAAGTTTTCTGCGTTCTTGACGGCGGTCGGTTTGTCATGTGGTGCCATTGCGGACCCCGCGGCAAATCCACGCAGTGCGGTGCAGTCGAATGTTGCGTCGCCGCGTGTAGAGGGACGAACAGTGCAACGTGGTGGTGATGTCGCGCAAAAGGCGGTTAGCACATCGCGCAGTGCGGTGCGTCGGTCTGGGACGACGGTTGCGCGTGGTGCAACATCTGTGGGGGCGCGCAGTGCGGTGCGTCAAAATATGGGGCGTGCGGATTCTGGGAATGTACGTGCGGCGACAAGTAATGTTGCACGCAGTGCGATGCCTGTTCCGGTCAGTAAGGCGCGCGTTTCGGCGGGTAAGGTTTCAGATTCTGGTTTGTCGCGTGCGGCAACAACGGCACGTGCAACAGCGGTGTTTACAGATATTTCAAAAATTGGCGGTGGGTATGCGGCCTGTCGCGAGGCGTATGCAACATGTATGGATCAATTTTGTGCAAATGCCAATGATACGTATCGGCGTTGTTATTGCAGTGCCAAGTTTACAGAATTTCGTGATACAGAAGCGGCCTTGGACGAGGCAAAGACGCTGTTGATGCAGTTTGAAGATAATAATCTGTTCGCAGTGGACAAGACGGCCGAAGAAGTTAATGCAATGTATACAGCCACTGTTGGCGAGGCAGCGATAAAAAAAGATACCAGTGGTGCGCAGTCGATTTTGAATGAAATTGGTGATTTGTTGTCTGGGAAAAAGAAAGCCAGTTCAGGACAGAATGCAACAACCTCTTTGGGAATAATGTCGTTGGATTTTTCGGGTGATATTGGCGATATTTGGAGTGGCGGTGATGCCAGTTCTATCTTTGATACCAGTACGGGTGTTGATTTGACATCGTTGGAAGGACAGGATTTGTTTAATGCGGCAAATAAACAGTGCCTGCAGTTGGTGTCGGAACAGTGCGACAGCAGTGCCGTCTTGAATATGTCAACCAGTGCATATGGAATTATGATTACGCAGGACTGTAATGCGTATGAAAAGAAAGTTAATGCCCAGCGCGAGGCAGTTAAGCAAACTGTGCGTCAGGCAGAAAAATACCTGCGCGAGGCACGATTGGAAGAATATCGTTCACATAATTCAGCAGATGTTAACGAATGTATAACCAAGGTAAAGGCGGCATTGACCACAGATGTGGCGTGTGGGGCGAATTATAAACGCTGTTTGGATTATTCGGGCGCGTATATCAATCAGACCACAGGCGAACCGATTTATTCACCGCGACTGTTTGAATTGGAAAATCTGATTTCGTTGGGTGGTGCAGAGGCAGAATTGGATTTGTTGGGACAAAATGCAAAGTTTAATCAGTTCTTGGATGATAAACGGATGTTTGCCAAGACGGCGTTGGATTCGTGTCGTGATATTTCTGATATTGTCTGGACAGAATTTAAACGTACGGCCCTGATTGAGATTGCACAGGCACAGGACGAAAAGATAGAAGAAGTCAAGACATCTTGTGTTAGTACAATGGCGGAATGCTATGATACGCAAACAAATGCGCTAAAGAACTTTGATACGACCACTGCACAGGCGGCGGGTGCAATATCGGCATACGCGGCCAAGGCGATGTGTCAAGATAAGGTTACGGCGTGTGCGGCATTGTATGGCAATAATACAGAATGTGCCTTTGATGGTAATGGTAAATTGACCAGCAGTGCCAGTGCATGTGGTTTGACCGCCCTGTTGGCGTTTGTTGATACGGTGGACGAAGTGCGCGTTGCCGAAGGATGTGCGTCGGCGATTGATAATTATGTCAAAGAACTGTGTACACCGACAACCGGTGAAATGGGATATCCATGGAATTGTCGCAAATTGCAACTGCGTGGTGACACAGGTTCATTTGAAGACTTGGTCAAGACGTTTGCGGTGTCAAATTGCAGTGATCCAACATCTGATGACAAGTTGTATGAAAAACTGCCGCTGCAGACGCGTACGCAGGTTGAAAAGTCTGTTATGGATGTGGAAGAACAGTTGGAATATCTGTTGATGGATGTCTGTGAAGACTTGGACGGTTTTTGGCTGGATGCAGGGGATACGTCGGGTACGGATTTGGCGGCGTTCTATACCAGTGTATATGGTAGTGGCAACAGCAGCGCAGATGGCGCAGCGGCGGGGGCGGCAACGTGGGGACGCTGTGTGCAGAATGACACGATGGTGCGTTGTTTGTCTTATAACAAGGATTCTGAGGCCGAAGGGGAAGAAGGACAGACGTTTGCAACGTATGATCGGGCCAAAGACGAGTGTATTTTAAGTGAAGAATGGTATGCCCAGCAATGTACGCTGTTGGGGAATGGGTATTTTGAAAACGGCGTTTGCTATGTCACAGGAACGGATGAGTAGAATAATCGGGGAAAGATGATGAATAAGAAGGTTTGTATATTTTCTTGGTTGTTGGGTGCGATTTGGGCGATGCCGGTTGATGCAATCAATGTTTCAACAGGTGCACGCGCGTGGTGGGGCTATGACGGTGGTACCGCTACAAATGGCAGTGCCGGCGACTTTATTATTGCAGGAAATTTAGGTAAAAGTGGTCCCCATGGTACGTTTGATGATGAGTGGGGGGTTGTTGGACTGGTTGCAGAAAAAATTGTTGAACATGGTGGATATTTCTGTCCATATCAGATTCAGTGTGCGAATAAACGAAAAAAGAAGAAGTCGTGGACAACGTATTATGCACCAAGGGGCTTTAAAATCAGTCAGTGTGCGTGGTTGTGCGAATCTGGGTATTCGGGGGTTAACTGTTTGACACAGACGGCAACACCGTCGCGCTGTGATAAAACGCCGATGAACACAGGGACAGGTGGCAAATTTGCAGGATTGGCGATTAAAACATCTGGTGGCAACAGCGGTGGCAAGGAATCATATATTACCGGCTTTAATCAGTGGGGCAGTAATCCAGAATATGACGTGGTTTTGGGTATTGTGAAATATCTGGAACATGGTGTGATGGCGGGGCCGGTGCAGATTAAGTGCGGGCGTGATAATTGGAGCAAAATTGATTCGTTTGTTGAATCTGTGTTGATGGCAACGGGTGATATTAAATTGCTGTGTGCCGAAGGGTATACTGCAGATGCAAATGGCGCAGATTGTATACCGATTAATCATGATCGTTGTGAAACACAGGAAATGACGTTTTGTGCAGGGTTTGATCGCGCAAAGTATGATAGCAATATTCATACGATTGAATCGACAGGTGGTTGTGTAAAGTATTTTTGTACTGAACCTGATATGGCATTTGCATCTAATATGGACACAACCTGCGTAGAATGCAGCACAGGTGTCAAGGGTGGTTCCAGTACTGCAAATGGTACGTGTGTGAAGTGTAGTACGGGTCAATACTTTGATAAAAATTCCAATAGTTGCAAGCAGGCGCGTGCATATTCTAAATCTGATTTGCAATATGGCAAAGGACAGACGAAAAATACGCAGTCAGATTTTAATAAACAGTGTTGGACATATGTTATGCCCGAGGAATATGTTGCGTGTGTTGAATCAGGGGGACAGACAACACGTACGTCGAATTAACAAAACCGCCGTTTGGCGGTTTTTTTGTTTGTATGCCCTGCTTTGCTTTTTTAACTGGCACAGCATGTTGATGATATTTGTGCGGTTCCACTGCCCGCAGTGTCTGAAAAAGAATATGTTGAACCAGACGATATACAACATGATGACGCGGACGTACTGCCGGCCGAACTGCTGCCATACAATCCGTTATAATCCCCCAGCGACGCACACGATGTACATGTTGTCCCATTGCCATAATAACCTGCCGCACAGCGATATTCACAACTGGCCGATAATGTTCCCTTAACGCATCGAATTTCTTTGCCGTCGCCATTGTCGGTCCATGATTCACTGGTGCATTCGGTTGGACAGGTGACGACTGTTATAAGAGCACGTGCGCACGTGTAATATGTATAACTTTCCGTTGATGATATTTCTGCGGTTCTTTCAGTGCGTGTGTAATTCTCGGCACATGTGCCGCAATCTGTATATGTTCCTAGTGTGGTGCCACAATTAATAGTACGGGTTACATATAAACAACCCAATGTTGCGGTGCCGCCCTCTGAAACCATGCACTGTGTCAAAGTATCTAGTGCCCATGCGTTTGTGGCAAGGCATGTTGTCAATCCCAAACCGACGTTTAGATTCGGCACAAAGTGGGAGATAAAAAATGCAGAAATCTGGGATTAAATTTTGGGAATTGATGCCGAGGACAATCGTCCCATTGGATTCGGCGTTTGTTAATCTTGTCTACACCGCACATTTTAGCGCGTTTGACGGATTTTTGCAAGCGATAAAGTTGTGAAAAAAGAATACATAAAACTGGATTGCCACGCAAACTGGCGTTTGCTC
>JAFTNY010000061.1 GCA_017451625.1 Alphaproteobacteria bacterium | reverse complement strand
GAAGAATAAAAATTGCCCTGAACAGGGCAATTTTTATTTGTGCAAATAATTCCACTTTTTATGCAACTCTACATCATCCAGACAACAATGCAATTCCGTATTACAATCTGGCACATACACCTTGTCCGAACAACCCCAACTAACCTTTTCACAAAATTCTTCAACCTGATCCACAGGATAACCCATATTTGTTCTGTTCTCTATACACTCTTTATAATACTTCCACTCTAAATCTTCTGCACTGGAACCCAAAAATAAACCATACAATCCCCCCATCAGTATTATCATAAAAATCAGCAACGAAATCAGACCAACAATCGCCATTGACACCGACATCAAGACATTATTCTGTTTTCCCACACAAACATCTGTCCGATAACCATCCAATGCCAAGAAAACACTACACCCCAGTATTACTGCAACATTTGCGCACACAATCCACATTGATTCAGCATCAATTCCATACAAAATTCCGCCCCCTGCAATACACGTTGCCAGAACCACATAACCATATCGCCATCCCTTAATAAACAAATAAATCGCAGACAAAATCAACATCATCACAAACACCACCGCCCATACATTCATACCACCCCAGAACGTTCCGAACCACGTCCCATACATTATCATCATCACCCCAGCAAACAATAATTTGCATTTATTATATCCTGACAATCCATCCATTTTTTCTGTCCTCTTTTTCTTTTCATAGTATATGAAAAATCCTATAAATCAACATTCTGAAAAAACTCTCGTTAACTATTTTAAATCTGCATAAAAAAACGACCACAAGGGTCGTCTTTTTTCTGGTGGGAGTGGCTGGATTCGAACCAGCTCAGGCTTAAGCCAACAGATTTACAGTCTGCCCCGGCTCTCCAACTCCGGCGCACGCCCGAACTTAATCGCCACATGCTCTTGTTTGTGGCTTGCCACACGAAGCTCTGGCGAAGTGTGGTGCGGGCAGCGGGAAACCGAACGTACAAGAACACAATAAGTTGCGTTATTAGCAACGAATTGATGTTCGCATCGCGAGGTTACCCAACTCACCTGCTCACACCTTATCTCTTGGTGCGGGCAGCGGGAATCGAACCCGCATTTCAAGCTTGGAAGGCTTGCATACTAGCCTTTGTACTATGCCCGCAACAAATTCAAAGCCCACAAATTATATATTAATTTTCATGAAAATCAAGTATTAAATACACCAACTTACATTGCGCGCAACAGATACCCACGACGGAACATACACTTGCGATACGCCCCGACCGACTTGGACGTTGTATTTCGCGGCACAGACATCAAACTGCGCTGCCCCACATCTTTGTATTCATTTGACTGGAACGTCACCCACAACCCATCCCAATCCGGCATCATCCCCGACTGATTTGGCGCAATCAGTTTGGCAATTCTGGATCGTGGCTGATACGACGGCTTGTTAATCCCCAGACACGATTTATGGTCGCGCACAAACTGTTCTGTGGTAACGGCTTCATTTTCCCAGTTCAAGACAGTTGCATCATCAATACTGCCCCGATTAACGGACGCACACGATGCCAGCAACAAAATAATGGGCAAAAATTTTATTCTCATGTTTACTATTATAATTTAATTGCCTTTTGGGGGCAATAGTTTTTATAATGCAGAAAAAGGGAGAAAGTACAACACCATGGCAATCAGCGTTCAGAACTTTATCAAATTGGCGAATTACTATAATCAAACTGCCATGATGATGTCTGCCATTTGCGTTCAAAAGGGTGGCATCGCGATGGAAAACTACGTCGGTCGCTTTTACGCGGCGGATGTTTTAGAATACGTTGTTGAATACGGTCGTCGCCTGATGGGGACGAATAAGGCCCTGTCGCCTGACATTGTTGCACTGATAAATCGTTTCGCGGCCCAGTTTGAACACCTGCGCCATCTGACGACCCCAACGCAAAAGCCAATACATGAAATGACACTGGCAGAATTTGAAAAAATAATGAATATTTAATACAGATAAAAAGGGAAAAACAAGATGCTAAAACTTTTTCGATATGGAATTTACCTGTGCGCCATATTTGCAATATCTGGCTGTGTCAAGAAACCAGAACAACCGCTGTACGACAACATCACCGTTATCGATGAATTGGTAATTGACGAAAACTCTGTTCCGATTTTCCCTAAAAAGGCGGCATTAACCACCGACACCGCGCGTCGTTTTTCAATCGAACTGCCCAAACGATGCGAAGTTGACTGGAACAACCAAAGTGTCGTATCTGTTGTTCCGTCTGAAAAGATTGAAATTGTTCGTCTGGGCGCTGGCGATGAATTACCCGAATTGCAGGTATCAGATTATGAATTCAAAGACCTGACTGTAAAACGCGCACTGGACAAATTACTGGACGGCACCGACATTGCCGTTGTCGAAGACGAACCATTATACGAAAAAATATCTGGCACAATATCATCTGGCGCGCTGTCCGACGCGGTAGAGTTAATGGCCAAGATGGGACGCGCATACTATTCATACGATGCACAAACCGGCGAACTGCATTTAAGTCATAATGGCAAATGGCTGATAAAAATGCCCCAAGACGAAACAATCATCATGGCATTATTGGATGCAATGCATGGTGCCGACATGCGCAACCTGTTGGTCGACTGGCAGGACAAGACCGTCGTCTTTACCGGCAACTATCAAACCGAACGCGAAGTTGCCCGCATCATCGCCGACATATCTGGCAAGAAATACATGCTGGCATGGGACATTGACGTATACCGCGTATACCCCCGCACAGACAATCCGATCGTATGGATGAACCTGTTGCCTGCATTTGGGGACAAGAACGTAAAAATGTCCATCCCTGGGGTTGTTGGTCGTGCATTGGTCGTGGGACCTGAAATCAACACAAAAACCCTGCAAGAATTTTTGGGGCAACAGGCGAATGTCGTCCTGATTTCCCAAGGCACCTTTGCAATTCCAAACGGCTGGCAATCACGTTTTGACATTGGTCAATGTGGGCGCGAAGAACGCTTGGAAACAGATCTTATTATCGGTGCCACCGGCACATACGGCGACTTTGCCGGCCGAAACAAGATTGACGCAAAAATCGTCTTGCGCACCAGCAACGGCGAACTGTCATCATTTAACATCCCATCCAGCGTTGGCGACAATTATGTAATTATTGGGATTCCAACACACTCGTTCGTAACAACACCTGAAACACTGGTCAGTCCATTTGCCGAACTAGTGGTATTTATGTCGCCACGCATCATATCCATTGTCGACGGCACATCTGGTAATTTCAGTGGTGCAAACGAACTAATCGGTGATGCCCTACGGGATTTTTTAAGTGAATAAGGATCAGTAAAAATGTTTTCAAGACTGGAACGAAAAATTGCATTCAGATACCTTGGCGCAAAAAAGCGTGGATTTGGTTCTGTAATTTCATGGGTATCATTGATTGGGATTACACTGGGTGTTGCAACGCTAATTGTCGTTATGTCTGTAATGGGTGGATTTCATGACACCCTGCTGGGGCGCATTGTTGGCATGAACGGACATGTTGTTGTCTATCACCAAGACGGCGCAATTTCTGACTTTGATTTCTTGATTGAAAAAATGAAACAGAACAAGGTTCTATCCGCCCGCGCAACCGGCATTGTCCCCATCGCCGAAGGTCAGGTTATGGCCACCGCAAACGGCAACAACACCGGTGCAATGATACGCGGCATCCGTATGGGCGACTTGGCCGCCAAGACACAAACCGGCACACGAATTTATGGCAAAGACCTGTCTGCGATTAGCGATGGTGAATTAGTTGCCGGCGCATCCCTGACACGCGCACTGCACGTCACAATGGGCGACAAAATTTCACTGGTATCGGCCAGTGGTGCCACCCCAACCCCATTTGGCACAATGCCACGAATTATGTCATATCCTGTCATGTCATCGTTCTTTATGGGGATGTACGAATATGATTCCGGCTATATCTTTATGCCACTAGAAACCGCCCAGAAATATTTAAACATTGGCAACGGCGCAACACACATCGACGTATTCCTATCTGACCCCGAAGACACCACTGCGGTTGTCGATGCCCTGTCGCGGTTATTACCCGACGGATTTGTTGTCCGCGATTGGCGCGATTTAAATCGTGGTTTTGTTGGCGCATTACAGGTTGAATCAAATGTAATGTTTTTAATCTTGTTGCTGATTGTAATTGTTGCGGCATTTAATATCGTGTCCAGTTTGGTCATGTTGGTCAAAGATAAAAACAAAGACATCGCTGTCCTGCGCACATTTGGTGTGTCGCGCAAATCCATGATGAAGATATTTATTCTGTCTGGCACATCAATCGGTGTTATTGGTGCATTTTTTGGCACCATACTGGGCGTACTGGTTGCGGTTTACATTGAACCAATTCGCCAGTTTTTTCAGTGGCTGACCGGTCGTGATTTATTTCCTGCAGAATTATACTATCTGTCTGAACTGCCATCTAAATTGGTATTAACAGATGTCTTGGGCATCGCAATAATTGCGATATTGTTGGCGTTTCTTGCAACACTGTATCCCGCATGGAAGGCCGCCAACACCGACCCAGTAGAGGTTTTAAGAAATGAATAAGAAAACAAATTTTGAAACCGCAGAAATGTACCTGTTGCGTAAAAACTTTTTACGCAAATGGACGGCAATAGAATATAAATATAATCCACCATCTGCACTGGCCGCCGAAGAACGCTATGCCCAATATGGGATTAAATTACCATTCAAAGTTTACTATAAATATAAAATGCCTTTTGACATGGAATCTTCATATGATTTGTTGGCTTGGTTATGGTTTAATAACACAAGGAATTCAACACCTGTATCAGAAGAACAGTGGTACGAACAACTGTGCATAAACCCCAATGACATACGCGAAGTAGATAAAGCGTGGTTGGATTTTTTCCGTTCAGTTCCATACGAACATTTCAAAACAATTGAAATTTGGGCAAAACAAATATCACCAAACGAAATGATATCCGAAATCAAACGATTAAACCCAGAACTGGCGCATATCAAAACAGACAAAAAAACCAGCAACGTATCCACCCCCCTATTAGATTTTATCAATGGGGTCGCATATGGTTTTGCCCCCGCAGATATTCAGTTCTGTATTGAAACCCCACGCGATGAATTTAACAAAATAAGAAATGATGTACTTTTTCAACATCTTCGGCATGGGCATATCCCTGCCCCATCGCGTTTGGACACACTGCTGGCTGCAGAAGAACAAATCAAAAACATAGAATTACAACGTAACAGTGGACGTGAATAAATGGCGAACATATTAAATTCTTTATCAAAAATCCCCAGTGGCGATGTCGTCATGTCGGTACGCGATATTAAAAAGACATTTGTCGAAGGTGGCCAACCCCTGCACATCTTGCGTGGCGGTGGTTTTGATTTACATCGCGGCGAAATCATTGCACTGGTTGGACCATCCGGTTGTGGCAAGTCAACATTATTGCAGTGTGTTGGCCTGCTGGACAAACCCACATCGGGCAGTATTCTTATCAACGGTGCCGCCGTCCACAAAATGGACGAAGACCTGCGCACAAACATCCGCCGCACGAAAATCGGCTTTGTTTATCAAAAGCATAATTTATTATCTGACTTTACCGCATTGGAAAACGTGGTCTTGCCGATGTTAACCAATGGCGTTCCAGAATCTGCCGCAATATCACGCGCGGCAAAATTGTTGCGTGCCGCCAACGTTGCGCACCGCGCGTCCCACTATCCATCTGAAATGTCTGGCGGTGAACAGCAGCGTACCGCCGTCGCACGTGCACTGGCAAATACACCTGATATTCTGCTGGCCGACGAACCAACCGGCAGTTTGGATCCACAGCACGCAACAACCGTATTCGATTTATTACTGGATTTGGTGCGTAAAAATAAGATGGCGATGTTATTCGTGACCCACGATATGAATCTGGCATCACGCGCCGATCGCCGAATAACAATCAAGAACGGAATTGTTGAATAAAAATTCATCAAGGGAGAGAGCATAATGAAACAAAACAAAACCAAGAAACAAACAATTACCCACACAACTTCGCAAAAGATTTTGGGCGGCTTGGCACTGTGCGGCCTGTTTATCTGTGGATTGATGGTTGGGATGGGGATTCAGTCAAAACAGGCACCGACACACACCGAACCCGAACAAATAACAAATCCTGCACCGGTCGTGTCAACATCTGTTCCAACAGAAACATGCGCCGTCATCGAAGATTTATTACTGGAACGCCTGTATCCACTGGACAGTCAACGCATCCACGAACACCAAGAAAACATCAACATCTATGAAAAGTTGGTTATGAACGGCTGTTCCGAAAACCAAATGAAATATCACAAGGCCGCCCAACGCGAACGCGAAATTGTTGCCGCCCTGCAAGAATCAGACACATCCGATACAACCTGTGAACAAATTGAAACCCTGCTTTTGGGTCAATTACCAGACCCCACTGACAATTCCGAACACAGAATCCAACGCGCAAAAATTTATGCCAATTTGTCCGAACGTGGCTGTCCACAAAACAGTGAAAAATACGTTGATTTGGCAACCCAAGAACTGGAAATCGCGCGCGCCCTGCGGGACGACGAATTCGGCACCCAAGACACAATCGAAGTTGTCGAAACCTATAAACGCCTGAACATGCAGGCCACCGCCCAAGAATTTTTCGACATTGCAAAAAAGTTAACCGACCCTGCAATCGATTTTATACTAGAGGTCGAAAAGATAATCAACGAACAATAAAATCCTAAAAAGGCACCAAAATGAAAACATTATTTGCAATATTTGCCATAACATTATTTTCAACCGCATCGTTTGCAGACGATGCCACCACCACAACTGTGGCCGAACGTTTGACATGCACCCAGATTTCTGAACGTATGTCTGAACTGTCCGCCATCACAGACCCAGACACCGCCACAACCGACGAAATCAAAAAACTAAAATCAGATTATCGTCGCAACTGTTCCCGTTCGGCGGCGGGCCGTCGCACGAACACATCTGGCCGCATCCCATTGGGACCTGTTATTGCCGAACCGGTCGCAACACCTGATACCGACACCACACCAACAGAATCCGCCCCAGACGTGGCCCCCACCACCACAGACACCACCCCAGAATTAACCCCCGAACAAATACTGGAACAAGAATTGGCAAATCTGGATGCAGGCCTGTGCGCCGACGGCAGTGAACCAAACAATTTCGGATGCTGCGGCGATGAAAAGTTCAAAGATTTGGGCGACACTGTTTTTGCCTGCTGTCCACCTGAAGGCGGCGACTGCTTTCCCCCATTAAAATAAACCAAAGGTATTAAAAATGAAACATTCAATCAGTTCGTGCTTTGCAATCATCATCGCATTCATTATCGGGTTTGTTCTGGGGATGTGGGCCCACGCCAGTCGCAACACCCTGACCCCCAGTGATATTGCCGTCTGCGACAACGGGGCCCAGCCCGACAAACATGGATGCTGCCCTGGGGAAATCTATACAGACATGAATGACCTTGGGTTTAATTGCTGTCCAGAATCTGGTGGCGATTGCTTTCCACCATTGCGATAAAAATCTAATAAAAAAATGACTAACGACTAAAAGTATGATACAATAGTCCCCATGAAACGTTCTGTCTGGTTTTGGTTATGTTTTGTAATTGCCGTTGCACTGGCGATATATTTTTCAGTGCGAATTGCCATGATTGGAATGGGACATGGGCCATTGTCGCGTGTTCGCAACATTTCTATATCGGCCGATGTCAATGACAAAGACCTGTCTGCCCTTGCAGCGGCGGCGGCCATTGCCCCAAACACACGCACATATTCATTAAATCTAGACAACATCAATACACGCATCGCATCAACTGCGGGCATACGCCGTTCTGCGGTACGTCGCATGCCAAATGGAAACCTGTCGGTTAAGGTATCCGTTTATCAGGCAATCGCCCTGTGGACCGATGGCGAACATTACTATCCCCTGTCGGCGGACGGCACGATTGTCAATCGTCCAACCGATACACGTGATGCCGGCCACATTGTCTTTCGCGGGCGCGTTCCAAACGACATAACCGAAATAACGAATGTCGCGCAAAATCTGATGGGCCATCTTGATTACATTGAATGGATCGAAGATCGCCGTTGGAACCTGCACACAACCGGTGGCATAACCGTCATGTTGCCTGAACAAAATCCAACATCCGCAATCAGCACACTGATGGTCCTGAACACCAATCATGGCATTCTGGGCAAAGACATCGATATCATCGATATGCGTGATGACGCACGTATTTTAATAAAGTAAAAAACATGAACCTGTTTGATTCATCTTTCCTGTGTCTTGACATCGGCACATACGGCGTGCGGGGTATTGCGCATCGTATCTGCGGTGCACGTATTGACCGTTCTGCATTTTTCACCGTTGACAGTCCTGACACCGTATTTGCGATAAAATCTGTAATTGATGAATTGGAAGTGCAAATTGGTTCCCACTTTGATTCCGCATACATAACTGGCAACTTTGGTCCATCTGCATTTGACATGACGGCCAAGAACACTGTCTGGTCTGGCGAACACAAAATCACCGCCACCGATGTCCGCAATCAGATTTCCCAGATAACACCACCCGATGGCTACTTTCCGATGCACATTGTGCCATTGCGCTATGACACACCACATGCACGCAATATGCTGTCCCCAATCGGGCACATTGACCGCCAACTAATATCCGCGTTCGGGACAATATTTTATTCACACCAACACGTGAACCGTATCTATGACTATATGCGTCGGTCCCACATTCAACCAACCGCATTTTATGACCCACACTTTTTACAAAACGCGGTCTATCGTCAACATAAACAGAACACTATGTTCATCGACTTTGGTGCCGAATTTACCAGTGCATCCATCTGGACCGACCGCGGCCCCGTCTGGCATGCCAAGATTCCAATGGGCGGCACCCAGATAACAAATGCGCTTTCTGAAAAATTAAACCTGCCCCACGAAACGGCCGACCGCATCAAACGCACTGTCGCATCAATGACCCCAAATGAATTGGATCGATTTGCACCGGCCGATCGTGCATATGGTTTTTCACGTGGCGATGTAAACGATATTATATTGCCACTGTTGGTCGACATTATCGGTCAGGTCAAAGAACAATGCCTGCCATCATTTACAAAATACAAACCGACCAAGATTATTTTATCTGGTGGTGGTGCCGACATCAACGGTATGTGTGAATTTATCGAAAACACATTTGCGGTTCTTACCCAAACCTTGCCCATTGATGCATCTGTTCGGGCATTATCTGACTATATCTGGTCATCATTGGAACCCAATCGCCAAGAATACATTGCGCGCCACAATCGCTGGGCCAATCGTTTTAAATGGTTCCGTCGCAGATTTAAACGCCCACAAAAGAATCGTCCGCGCTTTATCCCAATTATGCCCAGCACATTATGCTTTAACATGCGTCGCCCAGACACATACACACTGTTTCAGTCTGGCGGCATATCAATGATACACGTCGACATTATGGACGGCTTTTATGTTGACAAGGTCGAAGGCAGCATCGAAGAACTGCGCCTAATCCGCGCCCACACCGACGCCCACCTACATGTACATTTAATGACAGAAAGTCCAACCGTCTGGGCCGCCGACGCAATCGATGCCGGTGCAGATACTGTAATCTTGTCCACCAATACATCTGGACTGCGTACCGCCATTCGCGATGTACGCGCGGCTGGTCGTCGTGTTGGGGTTGCCCTGCACCCAGAATCATCTGTATCACTGTTAAAATCAATTTTACGTGATATTGACGAAGTCATGGTTATGTCTGTTATCCCTGGGGCGGCGGGTCAAACATTTGACACATCTGCCCTGCACAAGATTTCTGTATTGGCCGCAACACGCAAAAAATATAATCTAAACTTTACCATATCTGTTGACGGCGGTATAAACGACACAACGGCCCAAATGTGTTGGGACGCAGGTGCCGACGTATTGGTCAGTGGTTCATATCTGGCACATGCCCCCGATTTCCCATTGGCGGTACAAAGTTTATTAAAGAAATCCCAACAATAAAACACCGGCATTTACCGGTGTTATTTTTTGCAAACAATGCATTTCAGGGATGTGGGTTCGGGCCTTTGCAAGTCCTCTTTTTTTGTGCAATGCTCGCATCGTTTTGCGCCTGTTTAAACGCACCCCCAGTATGCGTCAAAACCATCACCCCCGCCACAGGTACGTATTCTTACTTTATCCCAACAACACAAACTTTCCGTCCATTGCCATACTGACTGATATGCACATGAATTGTATTTTCCGGCAAAACATCTGCTGCAATTTCTGGCCATTCTATTAACGTAATATCGTTATCCATTGCGTGCTGCAACCCAATCTCGGCCAATTCAGACGCATCTTCGACTCGATATAAATCAAAGTGTGAAATACCGTCATACGATTGCACGATTGTAAATGTCGGGCTGGGTACGACCGTATCCGCCCCACGCAGTGTCTGAATAACTGTGCGTGCAATTTCCGACTTACCCATTCCCAAATCACCATGCAGTGCCACCACACACGGCGCGGTCAGTGTTTTTGCAAAATCCCGCGCCCATGCACGCATTTGTTCAACATTTTCTAAAATAAATTCTTTCATCATATCATTCCACCAATAAATAACACTTTAACCATTCTGCCACAGCAGACGGATTTTTCAATACATCTTTTGCAAAAATATGAATCACATTCAAACGCAATCCCAATAAAAACTCGTCTCGTTTTGCATCATAATTTTCTTTCATATCATGCGATTTGTCATCGATTTCTATAACAGTTGCAGCAGACGCACAAAAGAAATCAACAATATAATTACCGATAATTTTTTGCCTATCAAAATCCAATCCATTTATTCGACGCGCCTTTATTTCACGCCATAATAAAGCTTCTGGCAAACTACGCGCCTTGCGTAATTCCTTGGCGCGCGCTAGCAAGTTTTTATTATACGGCAATGCAAAATTAACAACGGTTTTACTTACAAGACCACCCCGTCGCATTCGCGCCACCCCTCCACCGGAGGGGAACCACACCACACTGGGCACACGTCCCAGTTCTCCTCCTGTGGAGGAGTCCCCGCAGGGGGAGGTGGTCTTTAATACATCCATGTCATTACTCATTCCACCAATAACAAATCGTCTTCCAGTTTATGGATTGTATCACGAATTTCCGCCGCCAATTCAAATTCCAAATCTTCG
>JAFTNY010000060.1 GCA_017451625.1 Alphaproteobacteria bacterium | reverse complement strand
GGACTGCATAATTTGAATTTCATTTGTCATTTTAGCGGCCAGTTCTCGTAGTTTTCCTAAAATCTTACCTGCGCCACCAATAAAATGGTTGGTCAATTCATCAGCAGTTAACCATTCGGTTGTCTTTTTAGAAATAGTGGTTCTTTTTTCCAATCCGGAAAGCTGTATAAACTTATCTAACCCACTAATGTGTAGACATAAAGGAGACTGGCCGTTGGAGATTTCTCTTTGTTGGATTTTGTCAGGCATCATATTTGCAAATTCTTTGAGTTTTTCTAGAATTTTATCGGCTTTTGCTCTGATGTGCATGTGTAATTCGTTTGCTGTCAGCCAATCGTTTGTTTTGGCTGGGAATTTCCCTTTTCTTTCTAATTCCGAATATTTTGCCAGGTCATCGATTGCACCGATGTGTACACATAGTGGTGTCAGAGAACCAGATTGTCTTTTCTGAATCTTGTCTGGCATCTTTTCAGCTAATTCATTCATTTTTTGCAAAACGGTCATTTGTTGTGCTTTAAAATATTGGCTTGCCTCTTTTGAGTTTAACCAGTCTTTGGTCTTTGGTTGGATTTCCGTTCTTCTTTCAAGGCCTGATAAAAGTCTAAATTCTTCAATTCCGCTAATATGTAGACATAGTGGAGTTGCACCTCCGGATTTTCTTTGTTGAATTTTGTCTGGCATTTTTTCTGCTAGTTCTCGCAGTTTTGCTAATATTTTTTCTGATTGACCTACGAAATATTTTCGAAGTTCGTCTGCGGTCAACCAGTCTTTCGACTTTGGCTGTATACTGCCAACCCTTTTTAAGCCTGACAGTTGACTAAATTCTTCAATTGCACTGATATGCAGACACAGAGGGGTGTTGCTGCCAGATTGTCTTGTTTCAATCTTGCCTGGCATCTCTTTGGTCAAAGCGATTAGTTTTTGTAAAATTTTATTCTTGCCACCCAAAATATATTTCATAAGTTCTGTAGCAGTCAGCCATTCATCGGTTTTTTCTGGTATTTCTTCTTCCTTGGCGCGTTCTGTATCGACACGATTTAGGTCCAGCAGTGTTTCCGTTGATGTGATGATTTCATATGGTTTTACGGTTTCGTGGTTGCCACGGGTGTGTGGACGGTGTTTGCCATGTGTGATGACATCCTTGAAATTTTCTGGGAATAATACCATTCCGCCGGCGATGTCCTTGAACAAAACTTGTTTTGCGTGTCGTGCGGTTTGAAGTGCAGTGTCGCTGGTTTCACTGTCGTGCTTTCTGAAAATTGTATCGATTACAAATGCGATTTTATGCGGATCAGATTCATTCAGACGAATTGCACGCCCGGCAGCTTGTTCGGCACGAACGGCGGAACGTGTTGGATAGTTTATGCACAGGCTGACCGTGGGGTCGTCAAAGCCCTCGGTCATGGTGTTAACCTGACATGCAACCTGGTATTCGCCGGCAATGAATTTTGCTTTTTCAATCTCGAAATCTTTCATGTCTGATGAAAATGCGCGTGCGATGATGCGGCCGGCTCGTTGGTTAATTGCATCGGCCTGGCGTTTTGCCATTTCAATGTTGGGACAGTTTATCATTGCCTTGCAATCAATAAATCGGCGGCCGGTGTCTTCGTCAACGCCATTGATGTATATGTCTGCAATTTCACTGGTCAATGTGTCTGTGTCAATTTGACCGGTTATACTGTTATAGTCATATTCGCCGGTGTTAGTTGCAGGTGCGTTTTCCAGGTCGTATACAATGCTGGAACAATACAGGGTGTTTTTGACCGGCGATAACATTCCGCTGCGTACGCCATCGGCGATTGTCATTGCAAATATTTCTGTTCCCATAACATTGCCAACTGATTTATCGGTATCGTATGATGGGGTGGCGGTAAATCCAATTGTTGGCACAGATTTTATTAAATCGATCATGTTTTGGGATATCTTGTCGCCGGTGGCATGGTGGGCCTCGTCCGCAAAGATTAGGCCGATATTTTCAATCCCAATGGTTTCTACCAGTTTATCCAATGAACGGTATGTTGAAATAACGATGTCTGCATCGGTGTCCTTGGTGCGGCCACTAAATTCCGATGCACTAAATCCGGCAAAGCTGTCCAGTTTGTCGCTGGTTTGGTTAATCAAATTTAAACGTGGCACCAATATAACCAGTTTCTTTGTGTCACCATTGGCGCGTGCCTGGGGCAGATACGCCTGGGCCATGTATGAAAACATTACGGTTTTACCAAACCCAGTGGGCAGTTTGTAATAACTGGCCGCAATTTGGGTGTCAGACAGCTTGGTCAATGCACCCAGCGCAAAGTACTGTTCGCCACGCAGGCGCGGTGCGCCATTGGCGATATGTTTGTCTTCATCGGCCAGGAATTGTTCCAACCCATTGCGTAGATATTGAACCTGTTTATGTGCATCTGCTTTCATAATTTGTCCTGTATTTTAATTTTGTCCCAGTAATTATAGCATATTTTGTGGAAATTTCATAATTAAATTATTGACAAAGAGTGTTTTGTTGTCAATAATTTTACTATGGCAACGATAGAAAAAATCTTGAATTTTTTTAAACCAAAGACGACAAATCAGTCGTCTGTTCTTGATGCGCCACAAAACAAACCCGAAAAACAGGTTAAAATTATATATGTGAATAGGACGATAAATAGTTTAAATATCGATGCGTATCGTTCTGGAAGGCAGCCAATGATTGGTGGGGACACTTGTTATGGCAGCAATGATGTTATAGTTTACCGTTATGAAATCGCACCGGATTTAATTCTGGGGCCAGATGATGTTATTCGGGAAACTGCAGACTTATTGAGGATGGAAGAGCCAAAGACGATTGCACATGAAACAAAACATCTGGAAAATGCTAAATATGGCAACCCTTTGTTTACCATGAAAAACTATTATGAAATATCGGGACTGTATGCTCTTGATGAAGTTTCTGCATATGCAACCGCATATCTTGGTACAGGCGTTCCAACATTTGATGAGGTTTGTATGGCGGTTTCGTACGGCATTGACGATTTGTTGAGCAGAAAAAATTGGTACCTTGCCCAACACATGCAACAGATTCAACGCCGTATCGTGCTTGCTTGTGCCGGTCAGAATGACGATACAATAAAACAACATTTGTTAGGCAGTTTGCAACCCCAGTATTCCAAGAATTTTAATTCAGTTGGGGGTGCATATTTAACTTTTAATGGTCGTGGATTGTACAACTCTGGCTGTGATGTACCTGAAAAGTTAAGAGAAAAATTGAAATTGTTGCGTTATGAATATGAAAATGCAACGCGACAGACACTGCAAATTATGATGAAGCAAATGCTAGAAAACCGAAAGTAAAATTACCCCCGATTGGGGGCTTTTTATTTGGGAATATGGGATTTTTATGATAAAATTGTTGGGATAATCAAAGGAAAAAGCAGATGGAAAAATTTTATGAAATATTTAATCACGATATAAAAACAGAACGCTTGGAATTGAGTGTATTAAAGCCAACTATTGCGAACGCACAGATGTTGTGGGATGTGTTGAAAAATGAAAATCCAGCCGATTATCAGTATATGCGGTATTCAGCATCATACAAAAATCATTTGCCAGAATCTGTTGATGAACTGTTAAAATTGATGCAGCGAGAGGCAGGTTATAAAGACGGCGTTGTCTGGTATATCTTTCATAATGGCAAATTCGTTGGATATCAGCGGTTTCACTACATAGACCATTGTGATACGATACAGTGTTCCAGTGTATGGTTTATTAAATCTGCTCGCGGCCAAGGCTTTAATCAGGAAGTGCATAAGCTGATTGATAAATTGGGTTTTGAAGAACTGGGGGTAAATCGTATCTGTCGTCAGGCGATGGAGGGCAATGTTTGTTCGGTAAATTCGATTAAAAAGGCTGGCTATCAACTGGATGGTGTTGAACGTGCTGCGAATAAAATGCCAGATGGCACATATATGAATCATCTGTTGTTTTCGAAACTAAAATCGGAATATAAGGCTAAGTAATGCAATTTAATAGTTCTGAAATCTTGTCCGCAATTTCACAAAAACCGATTGGTTCGGGGACCGAGGCCACCACATACGATGCAGGTTCTTATGTTGTGCGTGTACCGCATACTGTCAAGATTGATAAAGCGTTTTGGGACAAACTGTCATCCGGCGCGTATCGTTACATGCGTGCTGATAATGTACATGGTCGCCGCAATTTTGGACAGCCATTGTATAATCTAACAGACCCAATATCCGGAACTGTGGTGTTGTCTGTCTGTAAAAAGGTTGATGGCATCCCAACAAATAATTTGGTCTAAGAACCATTGACCGCCCAACAACAGGCCGATGCGGTATCTGTGGCGATTGAAAAAATGC
>JAFTNY010000059.1 GCA_017451625.1 Alphaproteobacteria bacterium | reverse complement strand
GATCGCGCCCCAATTGTCGGTAATTTTTTTGTTGGATCAGATGAAATCTTTTTCACAGGTTCGGCCTTAACCACTTTTTGTTCTGCTGGTGTCTTTTTCGCCGCCGCCACATCTGATGTCTTGGATGGCACAACCTTATCAACCTTACTCACTGCCACAGGGCCAGTCGCAGATACCGATGCTTTCTGATTTTCAGTTTTTGCCGCCACAACCTGTGCCGATTGCGATTTGACCGTTGCCGCCGCGGCTAAATTTGGTACACGAATTTTCTGTCCCACTTTCAGATTAAATGGCGCACTTAAATCATTTAACACCGCCAAATCATTAACCGGCACAGAATACTGACGCGACAAAGAATACAATGTGTCCCCTGCCCCAACAACAACATCCGTCAATTCAACACGCGTTGCAGTTCGAACCCCAGATACCGGCTTGGTAATGGTCAACACATCTGATTCTGCCACCGGTGCTTTCTGAACCGTCCCTGCCACCTGTAATTTTTGTCCAACACGCAGTTGATAAGGTTCGGTCAACTGATTCAGCGTCGCCAAATCCTTGACCGATGTATTATATTTCTTGGCCAACTGATACAGGGTATCCCCACGCGCCACCGTAATTACATCCACATCTGGCACAACCGCCTGTCCACCATACATCGGCACCAACAAATAATCCGTACTGGGGGCCGCACCTTGCACAGATTGCGCCACATCAGACGTCGCATCCGCATCTACATTTTGACTGGCAATAATCTCTGCCCCAGAATCTGCATCCACCACCGCCACATCGTTCAACTGGGGCGGAACAATATAATCATCAACAGATGCATACATCACATAATCAGAACTGGAATCTGTCCCATACAAATCAGGCGACGCGTACACGCCATAGTCCGTTGCCGCCGAATTATAAATTTCTGGGTTTACATTTGGATCCGCCAACAGTGCCGGATATCGGTCTGAAATAAATTCCCCCACAGAATCTGGCAGGGATAAAATTTTCGGTTGTAAATCACACGCCGTTTGTGTGAATACAACCACTGCAAAAATCCATATGACTTTCTTCACACTATAATTATAGCATAAAATCAATCACGACGCATAAACAAAATACTAACTTCAAACAACGCCCACATTGGCAATGCCAACAATATTTGCGATACAATATCTGGTGGGGTCAACACCGCCGCCACCACCACAATCAAGATAATTGCATACCGACGCATTTTCATCACACGCGCCCGTCCCAACACCCCGATTCGATTCAGCAACACCAACACCAACGGCAACTGGAACGCCACCCCAAAAATCTTTAACAAACCAATTGCAAACACCAAATAATCTTTGGCCGCAGGCATTAAAACACTGGGTACTGGCGATGCCTGATTTAAATCCACAAAAAATTTAAACGCAATCGGGAACAATACAAAAAACGCAAACGCCGCCCCTGCAATAAACAATATCGGTGAAAAAATCAAAATTGGCCAGATAAAACCACGTTCATTTTCCTTCAGTGCCGGCATCACAAACGCCCACAAATGCCACAATGCCACCGGCAACACCATCACCATCGCAAACAACGAAGCCAATGAAAATTGAATCATCAACCCGTCTGCCAAACCGGTATACAACAGTGTTCCATCCGGCCACACCGACATCAGCGGTGCCGACAACATTTCTTGCAAAAACGGTGCCACATACCACCCACCAACAAAGAACACGCCGAACAACCCCAACGTCCACAATATACGCCGTCGCAGTTCAGAAAAATGCTGGCCCAAGGTCATTTTTTTCATATCTTTTTGACCTTTGCTTTTTGTGATTTCCGCCCCCCTTTGCGTTTTTTCGGCAACACAGTTGACAGGGAATCTAACATATCGTTGGTCGTACTCTGAATCAAATCATCAATCGGCTTTTCCAGTTCAATCTGCTGGCGCAAATTTTCAGACGCATCCGTAATTTTCCACACCAGCCCACGCACAAACTTTACCGCCTGTGCCAAAAAGCGTGCCACATCTGGCCACATCCGCGCCGGCAGCACCACCACCGCCACCACAATAATTACGAAAAATTCTGCCCAACTGATTCCAAACATATTCACTTAATCATAATAGTCATCACCACCACTGGTGCTAATTGTTTTATGTCTTTGAATTTGGAAATAGTTCTTGCCAAAATTCGTTTTTTCACGCAAATCGCGAAACGCCACATCCGTCGTTGCACCTGTTGCATCAACAACCGTCCAAGAATTTAATTTCACAGGCGACTTATCAATCACCACCGTCATATGCCCCAACCCTTCTTGGCCACGCAGATTCATCTTTAACGCAAAAGAATTTTTATAATCCACCGTTTCAATCACATTAATATCTGCATTGGTTAAATTAACATTTTTGCGAATTAAAATACCGGCCGGCGTGCTGGTTATTGGCACAGTGGTAATTTGATCCAACGACTTATCAAAGAAATACAAATCCTGTCCGTCTGAAATCAACTGCACCGGCATATTGTCATAATCCAATCGCACCCGCCCTGGTCGCAACATTGAAAACTGTCCCAATTCTTGTCGCCCATTTGCGGTCTGAACAAACGTCCCTGCCAACCCTGTAATCGCATTCAAATACTTTTCCGCCTTGTCTACCAATGCCGCATCAACCGCTGCATACGACTGTCCCATACCAAACATCAGCACAGACAAAAACAGACAAATCTTCTTTAACATCTCTACGCCTCCTTGAACAATTCTAACACGCGCGCCCGCACATTTTCCAGCGTATCACGCACAACTGCACCTGCGGCCCGTTCATGACCACCACCCCCCAACGCCACAGCAATCTGGTCAATCGGCTTTTTCCGACTGCGAATCGATAATCCAATCTGTTCTGGCTTCTGTTCCTTTAACAAAACGATATAGTCCACACCTTGGATTTGTCCCAACAGATTTAACACCGTCTCGCCACGCCCATCCAGATGCTTATAATCCTTTTTACTAATCGTCGCCAACGCTAGGCGCCCATGATAAAAGAATTCGGCCGTTGCGGCTGTCCGCGCTTCTAACTGAACTGCCTTGCGTGGTTTATTATTCATCAGTTCAATCAAATTGCGAACATTTACACCACTGTCAACCAAGTCCGCCATAATCCGCAACGCATCTCCATTACGCACAAACTTAAAGTTCCCAGTATCGGTCAAAATCGCCAACGCCAACAAATTCGCCGTATACGAATCCATCGCCAACCCACCGACACGCATAATATGATAAACAATCACCGCTGTCGCCGCCGCCGTATCATCATTTATACACAACGCCCCAACAGTATTTTCATTTTTATGATGATCAATTTCTATCACAAAACCTGCCCTATCCACCACAGGACGCGCCCCACCAATATGCACCGGATTGCCATAGTCCATCACGATTGCTAAATCAAAGGACTGGGTCATATCAACACGTTCAAAATATTTTATATGTGTACGCAGCGGCACATTATCTAAACTATCTGGGATATTACCATCATACATACATACTGGTCGCACCCCAAAATTTTCTTCTATCAGATGCGCCAACGCCAAGACACTGCACAACGAATCGCCATCTGGATTTTTATGTCCCATAATTGCGATTGATTTTGCATTTCGCACGCGTTCAAAAAATTCTTCTATCTTCTTTTCCATAATGTCCATTTATATCGCGATATCTTCTAAAAAGAACTGGGCACTAATACGACCATTATATTCGTTTTCTTTTAACTTCCCCAGCATCTTTATTTTAGTATTTGTATTCGCATCGTCTAGTAAAAAATCACCAACTGGTGTCCCCACCAAATTAAACCCAACAAACGCCAACTGCGTTCCTGCACTGGTTGCAACAGCCCCACGCAAATGCACCCCGTTCCCCATCAACTTTGCATGCCGCAACACCGCCCCATGCAGCACCAACATCGGTTCTGGATTACCTGACCAAATGGTTCCAACGCCCCCATCTGACGCACCAGACGCATTGTCGCCCCACCTGCATCCATCTCTGCATCGACACAAACCTCGGGCGCGGGGACTGCACCATTTAGCTGTTCACGAACTGCATTTTCCAAAAATTCGCAAAACGCCGCTTCGTTTGCTGCATCCAACGAAAATCCTGCGGCGGCGGCATGTCCACCACCTTCGCTAACAACCCCTGCAGCCAGCGCATCATGAATTATCTTGCCCAAATCAACGCCTGCAATCGACCGTCCCGAACCGTTAATTACCCCATCTGACTTTGTTGCCACACACGACGGCAAATTAAATTTATCTTTTAATCGACCTGCGATAATCCCCATCACACCGCCATGCCAATTTTCACCACAGATAAACAAACTGCAACGCCCTGCAGCACAGCATTCTTGTGCCATTTCTGTTGCACGCAACATAATAGAATTTTGAATATCAATTCTTTCCTGATTCATCGCATGCAGTTTATTGGCCAAATCATGCGCAATCAACGGATTATCTGTCATCAACAATTCCAACGCAGGCGATGCCGAATCCAACCGCCCCGCCGCATTCAATCGTGGTCCCAACGCAAAACCCGCCGCATACACAGACGCTTTTTTTATTCCTGCAACATCCATCAAAACCCGCAGCCCCAGATTCTGACGCAATCCCATTACTTTCAGTCCTGTTGCCACAAACGCCCGATTTAACCCAACCAGCGGCATCGTATCACAAATTGTCCCCAACGCGACCAAATCCATAGAATTCATCAGTTCGGCATTATCCAACCCCAGCCCACGCGATTTCAGTTCCCTATTAACCGCCACCAGTGTCAAAAACGCCACACCAACACCTGCCAAATATGACAATCCTGATGTATCATCACTGCGTTTTGGATTTACAACCGCATCTGCATTTGGCAAAACACTGTCTGGCGAATGATGATCTGTCACAACCACACGCAACCCATTGGCACGCGCATGTGCAACCTCATCTACGCCACTGATACCACAGTCCACTGTGATTAATAGTTTCGCCCCACCTGCAATAATTTCATCCACCGCCGCGTCATTCAGTCCGTACCCTTCGCCTTCGCGCGTTGGCAAATGCCAAACCACATCCACCCCAATCGCCCGCAGGTACTTTACAAACACCGCCGTTGACGTTATTCCATCAACGTCATAGTCGCCATAAATCGCAATTTTCTGATGATTTTGCACAGCATCCGCAATCACTTGCGCCGCCACATACATATCGGCCAGCACAAACGGATCTGGCATATATTCTTTAATACTGGGGTTCAAGAATTTTTCTATCTCTGCATTGGTATTCACACCACGTGCAGCCAAAATTTTTTTAATCAGTTCCCCAGAATCACTAAAACTATCATCAACCGCCACCCACGCCTTACCCAGCATGGATTTTTCTACTATCTTCTTCACGCGCTCTACTCTTTTTTTATTATCAAGAGCATTATAATCAAAAATTATTCAAATAGCAACGGCAGTATACTATCTAAAATTTTCCCCGTTGTCGGCACAGCATTCCACGCCGCCGTCCGCCACCCCCAAGATTCCTTGGTTCCCTGCGGTTCATCCAACACAACTAAAATCGTATACTGTGGTGCATGCGCCGGAAAGATTCCTGCAAACGCAGTTATATTGCGTTTTCTATCAACCCGACCATTTATATATTTTTCCGCCGTCGCCGTCTTACCACCAATCTGAATACCCGCCACACGCGCCTGCTTACCACTGGTTTCTTCGGCAACACGCAACATAATTGGTCGCAATTTAGCCGAAATTTCATCCGCCAACACACGTTCCCCACGAACGACCCCAACACTGCGCTTTTGCAACGTTGGATAAATATAAATTCCACCGTTCGTCACCGCATTCACCGCCAACATCAAATGCATTGGTGTCACCGCATATCCATGCCCAAACGACAGCGTTGCCCGCTCTACCGGCCCCCACTTTCTTTGCGGAATACTATTTTCAGTACGCCCAAATTCCAAACTTAATGCCTTGTCCATATGCAGCCGTTCAAAGAATTCTTTCTGCGCACCATCCGGCAGGTCCAACGCAATCTGCGCACTGCCCACATTACACGAATGCAACATAATTTCTTCAACCGTCAAACTGGGACGTGGTGGCTTAAAACTGCGAATATCCGTAATTGTTGCCGCAGTACGTCCAAACTTGTCTGGGATTTTAAACGGCTCTTTAACATAGTACTCTTTATCAATTCCATTTTCGAATGCCAACGCCGTATTAAAGATTTTAAAAATCGATCCCATTTCATAAACACTGCGCATCGGTTTAAACAGTCGATTTTCAATCAGGTCTGCCCTTAAGTTTTCAGGATCAAAATCTGGCAAAGACACCATTGCGATAATTTCCCCTGTCCGCGAATTCATCAGCATTCCCATCGCCGCCCGCGTCTGATACTTCTGCATTGCAAACGACAACTGTTCATAAAACACCGCCTGAATACGCGAATCGACCGACAGTCGCAACGGATCCTTGTTTTCCGTTAAATACTCGTCATAGACGCGTTCTGCCCCTTCCAGCCCATGACCATCTTCGCCAACGAATCCAACAACATGTGAAAACAATCTGCGCTTTGGGTATTTTCTGGTCTGGATTTTTTCTATTTCCAACCCCTCTAACTTTGCCTTTTGAATAATTTCACGCTGACTGTCGCTGGCATATTTTTTCAATCGCACAAATCTTTTGTTTGAATTCACCAACGCCAACGCATCTGCCAAAGAATATTCATATGGCAACGCCTCGTGTATTGTTCGGGCGACCGCTTCCCTGTCTTCTTCGCGCACAGCTCGATTTCGCAATATGATATGTCCTGACGCGACATTTTTCGCCAAAATATCACCATTTCTATCTACAATATCTGCACGCTGAACCGCCCATTCGCCATCTGCACCGGCCAATCTGGATCGATCTGTCCCCTGAATCCCCAACTGCAACGTACGGCCAATAAATATACAGAACAACACTGCAAACGCAATATGCAAAAACGCCAACCGACCCCGCGCCGTACGATCGCCCTGCGCGCCCATAAAACCATGTTTGAAAATATCCTTTCCAACTTCAAACATCACAAAACATCCCTGTTTGGCAATTCCGCAATTACCACAGATTTATTAAAACTAACCGGTTCTGACTTTGGCGCAACACTTACCACCAAATTTCGTAAAATCTCGGGTCTAACGTATGATGCAAAGTTCGCTTCGGCAACTGCAATTTTTTGCTGTGTTTGGACAATTTCCCGACGCACCCGATTGATTTGCCGGTTTTGTGTACGATATCCCACCTGCAATACAACACAGGCCAACAATACCCCACCCAGCGACCAACCACCAATTTTCAGCATCTTATCTTCGTCTTTCATTACCCCATCCCCTCATCTGCCAGACCTTGGTGGCATTTTATCATAAATTCTGCAAAAAACGAATCATAGAATTCACACCATTTAACCGTCCTGCCCCTAAATTCAACCCCAGCGTGGCAAATTCACCTGCAATATCCATATTTTTTATTTCACTTGCACTGCGCCCATCGACCATTGCCACAATTATCGCAACAATCCCACGTACCAGTGCCGAATCGGCATTTGCATAGAATCGCGCACCATCACGACAAATCTGCACAAACGAAGAACACCCAACTATTTCACTGCACACCGCAGTATCTGGCACACTTTCCAGATGTGCACCAAAATCCATCACCATTTCCAACTTTTCTATCGGACTATCAACCATCGCCAACGCCCGTTTCATTTCATCATACGTCATATGTTCTACCATCCTGCATTGGTCAAATCTAATTCGATTCGTGCCGCATCTGACATCTTTGACAAATCCCATGGCGGGTCCCAGACCAAATCCACCCGAACTGGCACATCACCTGCCACCTGCTGCGCAGCGACACGTACCTGCTCTAATAATTCTTCCATCATCGGACAGGTCGGACTGGTAAACGTCATCCGAATCACCACCGCATCCGCCCCAACATCAATATCGTAAATCAACCCCATATCCCAAATATTCACAGGAATTTCAGGGTCATAAATTTTCTTTAACGCCGCAATTATCTCATCTTTCATAGCCGTCATTTTATCACATCTTTAATATATTGAACCGCGACTTTAGCGTCATCCATTGTGTTATATCCACCCACAGAAATCCGAATCGCACCAGATACACCCAATGCCTCCATCGCCCACGACGCACACATATTTCCCACACGCAGACAGACACCACGCGCCCCAATTAACGCACCAAAATCCAGCGCATGCATTCCATCAACCACAAACGTCAACAACGCCGCATCACGCCCCGATAGTATTCTAATTTTCGGCATTTTCAACAATTCATCATACATGTATTTAATCAAATTCAAATCAGGACGATTTTGTTCCAGCATATCAATCGCCGGAATCAATCCCGCAATCTGGGTCAGTGGCAACGTACCTGCCTCGAACACATCTGGTGCAATATTCCATACAACCTTGTCCCCGATGACCTTGTTAACCATCCCACCGCCAAATTTAACAGGCATAAATTTTTCTGGATTTTTTATGTATAAAATCCCCAGCCCCGTATCTGCCCCAATTTTATGCGCAGACCAGCAAACAAAATCACAATCCCACGCCCGTACATCAATCTTGTCATGTACAACATATTGCGCCGCATCCACCACAATAATAACGTTTGGATTTTTCACACGTGCCGCCGCGCAAATTGCCGCCACATCTTGCGCCTGTCCCATAACATTCGACATCGCCGTCAACACCATCACATCTGCGATCGGTAAATTATCAACATCAATGTTAAAATCCGCATCCAATGGGCAAACAAAGACCCGCCCTGCACGCCGACACACACGTTGGGCAAACGGCAACCGCGCACTATGATGATCCAGATCCGACACAACCAAACGGGTTGTCGCATTCATCGGAATCATATTTGCAACCATATTCATACCATCGGTTGTACCACCTGTAAAAACAATCTGATCAGTACGCGCATTCATAAACGCAGCAACGCGCGCCCGACTGCGCGCAACCATATCATCCACGCCGGCCGCACGCACACAAATTCCGCGCCCTGCATTGGCATAATTATGTGTTAAAAAATCGACCTGCGCCTGAATTACGGCATTATTTTTTTGATAACTGGCCGCCGCATCTAAGTATATGATTTTATTCATTTATGTTTTCTCTTGCATTTTGAATTGATTATAATACACTCTTGCCGAATATCAACATCATAAAGGAGAAAAAGATGGCTTT
>JAFTNY010000058.1 GCA_017451625.1 Alphaproteobacteria bacterium | reverse complement strand
CATATATTTTACCGCGTTCAGCGATTTGTTGCAAGTGATAAAGTTGGGATACAAGGAACACATAAAACAGTGGATACCGGCCTGCGCCGGTCTGACGGTGCCGAAGAGATAAAAAGTCTAAAAAACTTGTCATTCCCGCGCAGGCGAGAATATGGACTATAAAAATAAAAAAGACCACCTCCCGCCTGCGGCGTACTCCTCCACCGGAGGAGAATCTACCGACGTGCTTAAGAGATAAAACTTAAAAACTGTCGTGCTTCGGTATGACGATGTTTAAGAGATAAAAAATTAAACACCGTCGTCATCCCCGCGCAGGCGGGGATCCATTGCGTTCTGGCTGCTCCTTGCGCTTGAATATTAAGAACTATGAATATAAAAACAATGGATACCGGCCTGCGCCGGTATGACAAATAGGCGGATTCCACCACTAGCCACTTGCCCCCACTTACACTAACCACAAAAAAAATCCCCCAAACGGGGGATTTTTATTTCAACATCTTTGCAACTTCGTCTGCCAAGTTGTCTTCGCGTTTTTCGATACCTTCACCCAATACAAAGAACGCAAAGCCCGCCAACTTACCATTAGCATCGGCAATGACTTCTTTGACTGTCTTGGATGGATCCATAACAAATGGCTGTTCTTCCAGAACGGATTCACCATAGTATTTCTTAATACGACCTTCGACCATCTTTTCAACGATGTTTTCTGGTTTGCCTGCTGTTGCACCCGATTCGATGAACACTTTCTTTTCGCGTTCAACTGCAACTGGATCAACATCCGCAACTGTCATAAATTCAGGTTTATTCGCAGCGATATGCATTGCAATTTTTGAACCAATTTCATCAATCTTGGCATCATCACCATTAATGGCAACTGCAACACCAATCTGCCCCATACCTGCAACCAATGCATTATGAATATATGTAAAGATTTTATCGCCTTCGACCTTGGCAATACGGCGCAGATTCATATTTTCGCCGATTGTCGAAATTGTTGCCGCGATATCATCCTTAACCGCATTCATTGTGGCATCAAAATCACCTTTCATTTCCATTGCTTTGGTGGCAACATCTGCGACCAATTTCTGGAACTTTTCATTTTTCGCAACAAAGTCTGTTTCTGCGTTCAGTTCAACAACGCAGCCCATATTGTCGCACTTTACAACGGTTACCAGACCAGATGCAGCAACGCGACCTGCCTTGGATGCTGCCTTAACGATACCCTTTTGACGCAACCAATCTGCAGCCGCCTGAATATCGCCATCATTTTCCATCAAGGCCTTTTTACAATCCATCATACCGGCGGATGTTTTTTCGCGCAATTCTTGAATCAATTTTGCTGTAATTTCTGCCATTGTTTAATCTCCCATAATTTTTAGTTATTTATTTCTGGCGAACAGAAATCTGGCCACCTGTCTTTTTCTGGCATCTGCGACATTTCGTGCACGCTGCACCGCCGTCAAATAGCCACAACATACCGGCCCAAAATTCTTTCCATCCAGTGTTGCAACCGTCCCAACCCGTTCACCACTATCTGGTCTGCTGCATACAAAATACTGTGCGTCCCCCAGACGCCCAGCATATGTTGCCACATACTGGTGTCCGGTGGACGTTGTAATCAACTGCGATTGTGTTTGCTGTTTTTTATTCACAAAAACACCCCGCAGTTATTATTTATCGGCCTTGTCTGCCAATTTACCACGACGTTCTGCACGCGCTTCGGATGTTCTAGATTTAATCTTGGCTTCTTTTTCCTTGATTTCATCTTCCAATTCGTCTGCTGCATCGGCACGCATATCGGATTCGACCTTTTTACCAGCCGCCCCGCCCAAACGTTTTTCGATACCCGACAGAATTGCATCAACGAACAAATCGCAATACAACTGTGTCGCACGTGCTGCGTCATCATTACCTGGCACTGGATAGTCAACCATTTCTGGATTTGCATTTGTATCACAAATCGCGATTGTCGGGATGTCCAAGTTTTTCGCTTCACGTACTGCATTCATTTCACGTGGCACATCAATAACCACCATTGCCTGTGGAACGCCATGCATATCCAAGATACCACCGAAAATATCGCGCAGTTTTTCAACTTCCTTGGTCATAACACCAACTTCTTTCTTGGTCAGACCCAACTTATCTGCATTTGCGATATCTGCTTCCATCTTTTTCAAACGACGGATAGACTGTGAAACCGTTGTCCAGTTTGTCAACATACCACCCAACCAGCGGTTATTAACATAATACTGACCACAGCGTTCTGCTGCGTCTTTCACAATATCCTTGGCCTGATGTTTTGTTGCAACAAACAGAACCTTGCCACCAGCGGCCGCGATTGCTTCCAACGCAACCAAAGAACGATGCAACAACGGTGCAGTTTTGTTCAAGTTAATGATGTGAATTTTATCTTTTACGCCATAAACATATGGTGTCATCAATGGATTCCAGCGACGTGTGTGGTGTCCAAAGTGAACGCCCGCTTCCATCAACTGTTTCATTGTAAATGTTGGCAATGCCATGATTTTTTACCTTTTTTTGTGTTGTTATCCTCGCCGTCTGTGGAATCCCAAATTACGCATTTGGACACAAAGTTTACAGAACGGCTGTGTTCTTCGCACAAAGTGCGTGCCCCGATAATAGACAAAAACACACAAAAAATCAAGTAAAAATATAAAAAAGATTAATTTCAAATACCACACTCTAATGTATTGACAAACGATTGCTTTGTACTATATTTATAGATGTGGGGCGTGTCAGTCCCCCGAAACGGAGAAACGCGATGAGTGTATGCAAAAACATCTTGATTGCCTTTTTATGCGGTGTG
>JAFTNY010000057.1 GCA_017451625.1 Alphaproteobacteria bacterium | reverse complement strand
TGGGATCGAATCGGATGAAATACTGGACGCGGCGACATCTGGACTGTATGACGATATTGCAATCGGCAAAACCGACGGCGCATTTACATCCCTGTCAAATGCAATCGCAAACCCATCCGGCCCAGATGCCAATGAATGGGCAACCCAAAAATCAGAAACCACCGAAAACCTAAAATCAGGTACCGTCGCCGCAGGCATCAGCGCAATCGGCAGTGCAGTGGCCAACATGGTAATCAACAAAGATGCCCCCGACGAACGCAGTGCCCAAATCAAATCAGAATACGAATCCAAACAACAGAAATTACAATCTGAAATATCAGAAACACAATCGCAACTAAACACCGCAATCGCTAACAACAAACAAAAAATCCAAGAATACAACGCACTATTAAATCAACATATTGAATTTGTAAAAACAATCACTGACACAGACTGTATTGAACAGTTCCGCGAATACATCAACCATATAAATTCACTGCAACCAATCACCGATGATTTTGCAGACACATCAAACCTAACAATTCCATATGAACTATCTGTCCAACAATCAGAATACACCAAATGTGTTGATGCCGCAATATTGGCCCGCAAAATTGCCGAATGCGAATCGCAGCCACACCATAAATGGATAAGCAATGAATGCGTTGACCAAACCTCAACATCTGTAATTGATGACGATACCATCGTATCAACACCATCCGAATCAGACACCGCACCAGAAATCACAGATTCTGATGACGCATCCCCTATTCTTCCTGTTGCAGGGTCAGACACCCCCATCGTCGATCCCGACCAATGCCCCGCCGAAAACCCACGCATGCGCAGTTTAACCGACAAAAGCCGCGTTGGCGACCCATGTACATATGGCAACCTGACCGCAGGCCGCGTATTCAAGCGTTCTGACGGCACATGCAGTTGTACCGCCACCGCATGCAAAACAGGTTTTATTGTTGACAAGGGCATGTGTGTCCCCGACAACAACACAGACACAACCGCGCCCACCGCAGCCACCGCCACCACACCAATCAAATTACAATACTTTGCCGTATGCAAAGATGCCAAGGGCAAATCAGGTGGCACAGAATACTGCATTGATAAACCCTTTAATTGGACCAATGTACAAATGTTGCAGGCAACCGCACTGGCCGCGGAATATGCGCTGGTCAAGAACGGTCATGATGTACGCTGTGAAAACGAATGGCGCAAATCTGGGAACGATGATTGGTTCAGTTGCACCAGCGTCGACAACAAACATTTCTATGAATTCAAATTTGACGACGTTGTGGAATCTGTTGATGCAACCATACAAAAAAACGTTCGACGCGCACTGTGCGAATCATTATACGACGGCGAATACAACATATCTAAAACATACGTCTATGACCCAGACTGTGAATTATCAGATGAAAACAAACGCCACGCCCTAAAACAAAGCGCAGCGCAATTTGGCATCACCGCCACCGTCGGAAAGCAAGGCGTAAACTTCAGCCACAGCAGACAAATGATATACACAACACAAAAAATCGACGGCATTGATCCATTTGCATTTTACAGTCGCGACATCCAGATTCGTGCCAACGGTCAAATGATTGACGGACTGTACGAATATGCGGCACTGCAACTGGCCCCACGCGCCATAAAAACATTTACCTGCAACCGCAATCCTATCCAAGTCGCCCCTAAAATTGATGACAGAAAAATCCAAGGTTCAACAGACGATGTTCTAACCTGCTATATTGACGGCACGCCGGTTGACTTTGTCTTTGACGATATGTCCGAAGCATCCAAGAAATTAAGTCGTGGCGGTTATTCCAATATGAACTGCACCGTTGCAGGTGGCGCATATAATGGTTCTGAATGCATGTACATTGGCGAAACACAGTGCAAACGCATAAAAAAATTAAGTGCCGCGACAATGCCATCAAACAAATTACCATTTTGGAACAGCAATACACAACAATGTGAATTGCCGGCCGCCGCCGATGCCACTGAATATCAGCGCAACATGAACATCGGCATAATGGTCGGCGGTGTAATTATTGGCGCGGTCGTAACCGTTGCAACTGGCGGAACCGCCGCCCCAGTATTGGCACTGGTCGCAGTCGAAACTGCCGGTGGCGTAATCGAAATCACCCAAACACAAAAAATATATGATGCCATTGATGAATTTTTGGCAGAATCACAAAAATGCAACAACGCATCATGCGCAGAATCCATGTTGCGCGCCAATTTACAACGTATGTCCAACATGACATTTGACATGACGGATGCCCAACTAAACGGTATTGACCACGAACTGGCACGATTGGCATCACTGATTCCATCCGATTCGCAATTCTACCAAGACGTATTGCAAAACGGCACATCCACCGCAGACAATCACAAGGGGTTCTTTGATCCGGATTCATGGGAACCTGAACAGGTCTGGCGCGCAGTTGGTATCACATTACAACTGGCCAGTTTAATCGGCAGCATCGGCAAATGGATTGTCGGCAAAGCCAACAAACTGTCCCGCGCAACGACCGCCATTCAGCGCGGTGCCAAAAATGCTGTACAAAACGCAGACAATGCGGTAAAAATGACATCTACTCAGGCCAAACGTCTGGACGAAATAGACAATCGCCTGACCAAAATTCAGGCCGAATTGAACGCCAATCCGTCTGCCAGTCGCGCGTCAGAACTGCGCACCGAACGCACACGTCTGACCCAAGAAAAGAACACCATATTAAACAAAGTTGGCACCAAAGATGCAGATGAAATCGCCAACGCAAAAACTGCCGCATACAGTGCCAAGGAAATCCAAACCGCACAACGGGAACTGGATGATGCACGCACCGCCCTGCAACGCCGTCTGGATTGGGAATCTAAACAATCGCCGAACGCATTAAAAAATGATTTGCAATCACGTAATTCCGCAGGACGCGCCGCACGCGACAAGGTCCGCGCCGCCGAACAAAAATTACGCGACATGGGTGAAACCGTCACCCCAATGGAATTCCGCAGTATCGACGATATATTGAACACCCCCACCACCACCGCAGCAGAACAAGCAACCAAGGCCAAACAAACCGAAAATGCCAGCAGCACCAGACAAACAACATCTGCCACCACCGATCAAACCAGCGATATTGCAAAAGGAACGCAACTTGCAGTACCTGCAAACTTTTCACAGACCGCAAAAAATGTTGTAAACGACATAAACGAAATTGGCACGACCAAAGAATATGCTGTTATACGTGGAATCGGCCCCCGCAACAAAACAAGTGAACTACCAATTACTGAAGAGAATTACATCACGCAATTAATAAATGACCGCGACGATTTAATATTTCGCACTTACGTCCAACCCGATGGCACTGGTGGCGACATTGGTGCGAATCGATTTATAATAAAAAAAACAGACGATATGTTTACAGGGGACGAAAACATGGTATATCGCCGCATCAACACCAAACCTGTAAATAGTTTACGCGGTCGATCGATTACAACAATCAATGGCAAACAGGTATTTTTAGAGCAATTAGACAACGGCGGCTTTATCGGAAACATTTCCGGCAGACCGGTTGTTGTTGTAAACTATGATGGCCACAAAATCCCTTTCTATGCCAGCAGCGGCAGTGCCGGAAAATTAGACGTTCCAACAGGAAAATGGGAAGTTTTCTTTGGATTTGGCCAAGATGGTTGGTTCAACAAAACTGATATAAATGCAATTGTGAATCATTATAATTCGCCAGAATTAAAACAAATCGCAAATGCACTTGATGACATCATTGGCGACCAAAGAAATGTAGAAAATGTTTTTGCCACAATATCCAGAAAATTTTACAACGGCCAAGGAACGGTTGCTCACTATGACGGTCCTGCAGCATCAAGACAATTCATAAACCAAATGCTTGACTTCACCCCAATCAATCATGGTGGCAATCACAGCGTACTACAAGGCAACATCGAACACATAAAACGATATTTCAGATAACACACCGCGGTTATATTTTACCTATTCATCCACCACCAACCCCAGATTTTCTGGGGTTAGTTCACCCACCGCCGACACCACTGCAAAATACGCAGAAATTCGCGCATGTTTGGCGCGCGTATGCGCAACCTGTGAATTTAATATTTCTTGTTCTGCGTTCAAAACATCTAATACGGTTCGCCGACCGCGCGCCTGTTCATCACGAATGCCATCCAACGCCATACGATTCGCATCCATACTGGCACGTGTTGCATTTATGGCATATTCTTGTGCCAGATACACATTCCACGCCATTCGCAGATTTTCAATTATCACACGTCGCGCATTTATCGTCTGTTCTTGAATCCCCGCAATATTTGCCCGCACTTTGTCAGAATTGGCCAATGCATTCCCTTTGTCATACAACGGCACCTTTAGATAGACCCCGATTCGACTGTCTGTTATATCATCCAAATACGGAACATTATTTATCTGTTGAATCGCACCACGAACATCAATCGACGGCAACCAAGAACTGTACGCAACTGTTATATTTTGCCGCACTGCATCTTCTTGGATCCCCAGCGCAATCAACGCCGGATGATGCCGCAATGCATACTCTTCTGCCACATCAATCGACACCGGAAAGAAAGATGCCATCGGCCCCACATCTATATCAACCAGATCATGTGGCACATCACCAAATATGCGTCTGTATGTTTCACACGCATTGTCATATTGCGCGGTCGCATCAATAACATGATATTGTGCCATTTCCAGTCTGGCCGCCGCCTGCGCAACATCCGTCTGGGTCAACCGCCCAACATCCTGTCCATCTTTGACAAAGTCATAGTACTGTTTCAAGACCCGATGATTATTCTGATTTAACGTTAAAACTGCACGTGCATTCAATACTTCGATATATGCATTTATTGCATCCAAAAACACCTGCTGCTGTGTCGCGTACAGTTTTGCATTTGCGGCGGCATATTCGCCCTTGGCGGCCTTTATTTTGGCGAACATTGCACCACCTTGAAAAATATTCTGTTGCAATTCAACACCATACTGCATCGGCGCATAATCAAACGAATAATCCCCAATATCGGTACGTGCCACCCCAATATTCCCCGCTAATCCCAAATACGGTTGAATGTCTGTTGTGGCAGAACGCGCCACCGCTGCCGCCATATCAACATCTGCCCGCCATTGTCCAATAATAGGATTTGAATCGTACACCCCTTGTAATTCCGAATACACATCTGCAAACGCATCCCACGCCCCCAACACAACAAAAACAGCAAATGCAACACTTCTCATACATCCCCCTTTACAACGTTGTCTTGAACCGTCGTAACGCCACCACCCATATCAGCGCACCCACCCCCAGCATCACCGCCGCATGCGCCCCCCAATATGACCAATCTGGCCCTTTTAGCATAATGTTTCGCACCAAATATGCATAATGACTTAATGGATTTATATAACTTATCCAGCGCAAAACAACAGGCATGTTTTCCGTCGATATAATCGCCCCCGACAACATCAACGCCAAAAACGCAACAATAATCAGCCCTAACAACGCCTGTTGCTGTGTCTGCGTATACGTTGCCAACCACACCCCAATACCACACGCTGGCACACAGAACGCTAAAAAAGCCAACAAAAACATCAACTGCGATCCGACAAACGGGACACGAAATACCACCATCCCCACCACAACAATAGCCAGCATCACAACCAACGCCACCAGCACATACGGCAAAACCTTGCCAAACACAATATGATACTTTGATATCGGTGCCGCCATCAGCGTTTCCATTGTACCGACCTCTTTCTCTTTGGTAATCGACACAGAAATCAAAATCAACAACGCCAAGAACACCAAAATAGACACCATCGACGGCACCATAAAAAATTTAGTATTCAACTGTGGATTAAACAACACACGCACATGAAAATTTATCGGCATTGCGCCATCTGCGTGTGCCATACTTGATACTGTCTGTGCAATAATTGCACGCAAATACGCCTCGATACTGTGCGCTTTCAAAATATTCATCGAATCGATTAAAATCTGAATTTCACCTGTTCCGCGTCCCAATGCCTTGGTCAATCCACCATCTGATGCAACAATCGCAACATCCGCCACACCGCTTTGCACCGCCGCAATCGGGTCGCGCCCACCTGCATCTGTTGGCACAAACAGACCAGATCCAATCGCACGATTGTAAATCTGCGTCATAACCACATCATTTGGCATGCTGCGCATAACCAAACGCAAATTATCGGCCTGAAACGTTATCGCACCAGACAACAATATCATCTGCACCACAGGCATAATCAATACCGCCACCAACAACACAGGACTGCGCAACAACGATATAATTTCTTTTCTAAAAAATCCGCGCAATACTTTCATTCCAACGACCTTTTAAACTTAATCACACAAAATATCAGCACCAATACTGCCTGCCCTGCCAAAATCGCATACAGCCACCAAATATCAATAAATTCACTGCCCTTCAAAAATTGATCGCGTGTAATATCCATATAGAAACGCGCTGGGAACACAGACGCTGCAATTCGATAACCGCGACTCATATACTCAATCGGGAATACAAACCCTGATAAAATCACCGTCGGCAACAGTCCGATTATCGCAGCATATTGAATGGCAATCTCTTGTCGCTTGGTAGACACCGATATCAACAGCCCAATCGCCAAATACCCGATTATAAACAGCCACGTCCCCAGTATCAGTTGCCAATACGCACCAACAAACGGCACCCCGAAAACAATACGAGCCACAACAAACACTAAAACAAATCCAATAAAACTTAATATCGCATACGGTGCAACCTTGCCCACAATAATATCTAACCTTGTTGCCGGTGTCGACAACAGCATTTCCATCGACCCCCGTTCCCATTCCCGACAAATCGTCAACGTCGTCAGCATAATCGCCACCAGCGCAATAATCACAGCCGACAACCCTGGAACCGCAAACCAACGTGAATTTAATTCAGGATTAAACAAATACCTTATTTTATATTGCGGATTATCTGCCTGTATATTTATTGGCAAATCCATAATTTTAAAATATGCATTTCTGTTTATCGTCATCAGATAATTCGACACAGACGACATCGTCGAACTTTCTGTTCCATCAACCATAAGTTGCACATGCCCCGCGCCCACTCCTGCCCCAATATCTTTTTCAAACTGTGGTGGAATAATCAGCCCCACACGCGCACGTCCAGACACAATATCATCAAACGCCACATCTGCCGACACAACATCATACGGTCGAAAGTATCCCGAACTGCCAAACGTTTCAACCAACTTACGCGATGCCATTGTCCGATTATTATCAACATACGCCATCTGTATCGACTTGATATTAAATTCAATTGAACTGCCCAGAATCAGCACAATCAACAGTGGCAACATCAACGCCATCATCAGCGTAAATGGATCGCGCACTATATGCTTAAATTCTTTCAAGAAAATCGCCCGCGTTCGTCGCCACGAAAATACACTCATCGATTTTCCCCTTCGACCAACCTAATAAAAACATCTTCTAATGACGGCGGAATCTGTGTAATAACCCAATCACGCTTTAGCCGCCGCAACTGCCACGCCGCATTCACCCCATCACGAAACCGCAAATGAAAATTTGCCCCATACGGCTGCCAAATATCAACAACCGCATCATCAGGCGGTATCGCCCCCACCCGACGCGCCTGCAATCTATATAAAGTATCACCAAACGTCTGACGCTTTAAATTCATCGGACTGTCCAAGGCAATTAATTCACCTGCCCGCATCAATGCAACACGATTACAATTTTCGGCCTCGTCCATATAATGCGTGGTCACGAACACTGTGGTACCATTTTTACTTATCAAGCGTATCAGTTCCCAAAAACGCTGTCTGGCACGTGGTGCGACCCCTGCGGTCGGTTCGTCCAAAAAGATAATTGCCGGATTATGCAATAACGCGACACACAATGCGACCTCTTGCTTAATTCCGCTGGGCAAATCATTAACCAGCGCACCCATTGATTTATTAAATCCGATAAAATCCAACAACTTTTGCCGTTGTGCCAAATAAAAATTATCATCCAGTCGCCGCAACGCCGCCGCAAAGTCAAAGTTTTCACGCACCGATAAATCATTATACAGTGTAAATCGCTGGGACATATATCCGACGTTTTTCTTGATTAAGTTTTCTTGTCCACGAACAAATTCAACACCATCAACAACGACACATCCATCACTTGCCGGCAGCAATCCACACAACACCCGTATGGTCGTTGTCTTACCGGCCCCATTTGCCCCCAAAAAGCCAAAGATTTCACCACGTTCGACATCAAACGACACATTACGCACCGCATAAAAATCCCCAAATCGCACCGACATATTGCTGACACTGACAACCACATCACGCATTGCCACCCC
>JAFTNY010000003.1 GCA_017451625.1 Alphaproteobacteria bacterium | reverse complement strand
ACGACAATTTGCGATTGAATACGTGGCAACGACACGTCGGTGCCGAAAACCTGACGCAACCGGTGGCCAGAATCTGCCGCATTTAATATTGCGACCTGTAAATCCATGGGGGATAATGTTTCGGCGATGTTAATATCGTCAAAATTTAAATCGGTGGTGCTGGGGGCGTTCAAGACAGTGGCATTCAAATCAGTCAGAATTTGACGCCATATTGGGTCAGAACAATAAATACGAACACCGGTTAACATATATAATAGTTTAGACCATATAAATAATACTTGTCCAATAAAAAACCGCAATGGGGGTCCATCGCGGTTTTGGTGTGTCGAAAACCGAAAAAACGTTTAACCGCGACTGGGTTCAGGTGGGTCAATGAACTTGGTAAAATCCTGAATTTTTGCGCCGGTTGACGACAAAATCTTGGAAATACTGTTGGTTGATGGCCATCTGGGTTGACCTTCCTTGGACCAGCGTTTGCTTTTATTAAATGTGGTCGGATCCAGTCCGCTGCACTTTGCCAAACCAGAACAAGACATACCATGTTCGGTTGCAAAGCGTTCTATGGCGCGCCACACATCTTCATGTGTCATTTTTCTCTCCCTATGGTTGCACACTAGATTTATTGTTTTCCTATCTAGCACACGTTGATTTTATTCCACAAGTTGCGCCCAAAACAAGCAGTACCATTTCCTAGGAATCCGAGAACCCACGACACAAAAAACACAATACTAAAAATTTTTTTGACAAAAGTCTTGACAAATCATTTTTTGTATACTATATTTCGAATCGTCAAAGGGACAAAACCCAATGACCAGATGTGAAAACATCTGTGGGGACCAGACGTTCAGACTCCCTCCTACATTCTCTCTCCTCTGGACTCTGGACCCCAGAACCAAGTTTAGAGTGTCCAATTTCTTTTTCTCCTTTCCTTCCTTTCGGGACACTCGGAAATACCGCCGGAAACGGCGGTGTTTTTTATTTTACGGTGGTTTTACATAAAGTTTATTGGATTGACATCGATTTTTACGCGAACATTGGCAGGTTGACGCACCTTGGCCAGCCAATGTGATACCACCGGCTGCAGGGCCGCGGTCGGACCACCCGCCACCAGAAATCGCATGCGATACCAACTGCGTATCTGGTACACCTGTGCGGCGATGGGCCCCATTATTTTGGCACCGTTCAGGTTCGGGGCCGCCGCAGCCAAGTCGGCACAAAAGCGTTGCAGAACGGATTCTTTTTCACCTTCGACAATCATGGCAATCAGTTGACCGTACGGTGGCATTTGCGCCAGACGACGGCCCGCCATGTCCGATGTCATAAAACGATCACGATCGCCCGCACAGATTGCAGTCAAGACAGGATGGTCAGGTTGATAGGTCTGTAATAAAACACGCCCCCTGTGTTCGCCACGACCGGCGCGACCGGAAACCTGAAACAACTGTTGAAACGTGTGTTCGGCGGCACGAAAGTCTGTGCCAAACAGTCCCATATCTGCATCAACCACGCCGACCAATATTAGATTTGGGAAATGATGACCCTTGGCCAGAATTTGGGTACCGATTACAATGTCGATTTCACCGGATTCCATCTTTTCGACCAAGCGTTCCAAGGACTGGCGCGATGTGATTATATCACTGGAAACCAATGCAGTTTTTGCGTTGGGAAAACGAACAGATATTTCTTCTTGGATTTTTTCCAGCCCGACACCACGCATTGATACGTCTGTGCCGCAATCAGGACACTGTTTGTTCAGTGGCGCAGTACGACCGCACATATGGCACAGCAATTTACCAACGCGTTTGTGATATGTCATGCCGACACTGCAATCGGGACAGGTCGCCGTCCATCCGCACTTTTTACATTGAACAATCGGGGCAAAACCACGACGATTTATAAACAGTAATATTTGACGACCCGCCGCCAGTGTTTCATTTATTGCATCACACATCGGTGGCGATAAAAATCCAGTCTGTTCTGTGTCATTGACCAGATAGGCGCTGGGGCGATTTTCACGCATATCAATCGTGGTAATATCTGGCAACTGGGCCCCACCAAAACGCGATGTTAGCCGCAGTTGTGTATATTTACCAACGTTGACATTTTCCAACGTTTCAGCCGCCGGTGTGGCAGATGCCAAGACGACTGGAATTTTTGCAATATTGGCACGCAATATCGCCATGTCGCGTGCATGGTAGTTGCCCATATCTTCCTGTTTATATGAAGAATCGTGTTCTTCGTCAATAACAATCAGTGATAAATCTTGCCATGGCAGAAACAGTGCACTGCGCGTGCCAACCACCATTTTTATTTTGCCTTTTAGAACACCACGCCAAATTTCACGACGACGGGCGGCGGTTAAATTACTGTGCCAGACGACCGGTGCGGCACCAAAGCGCGATGCAAATCGATGCATAAACTGGGCCGTCAGTGCAATTTCAGGCATCATCAACAATACAGAACCGCCACGACTGTATGCGCGCCATGCGGCATCAAAATAGACTTGGGTTTTACCACTGCCGGTGATGCCGTCCAATAAATGAACAGAAAAACCGCCGTTTGAAATTGATGCGCCAATGGTGTCGGCGGCCGCCTGTTGTTCTGAATTTAATGTGATATTGCCAGAATCGTGATAGGCGACTGTGGTTGTGTCGGTCTTTTTGGCCTGATGCCCAATGGGAATCAGGGTGCCACGCTGAATCATCGTGCGAACGACGGATGCACTGACCCGCGCGATGTTCTGAATATCAGAAACAGTCATTGGTTCGTTATCGTTTGACGCAAATGCGTCAGATACCGCCAACCGATTTTGTGTCATGCGGATGGACGCATCAAAATTAAATGCGTACAGTGGTTCCATACGCGGTGGTGAAAAGGCATCGGGAATATTTACAATCAGACGCAAAACCATCCCCATTGGAATCAGTGTCCAAGACGACATCTTTTGAATCCATTGCAAATCTGTTATATTCAGGCGCGCGTCATGCACCGCGGACACGTCTTTGATTTTATCTTCGGGCAGACCGCTGTCCCCAATCCCCCAGACAATTCCAATACAAGGACGGTTCATAACACGCACACTGACAAACGTGCCAAGGTCGGCAGGTGCGGTCAGACGATAATCATAACCGCTGTTGGGAATATTGGAAACCAAGACTTTTACAACTGTGCCACATGCAAACATGGTCATAATGTACTTGTTTTTTTTCTTTTTTTCAATACCATTTATGGTAAATTTTACGAGAGGTCGTTTTCAGCATGTTATGGCGTTTGTTTTTTGAGGTCTGTGATTTTATGACTGGCTTGTTGCCAAAGCGCGAGATGCGCGAAAAAATTCGGCGTGAAAAACTGTATGATTATCGCAAAAAATTTAACGCACTGAAAAAGGCCTTTGCGCCATCCGAATTTAAACACGTGCGTGTTATCAAAGGCGGATGGAATATTGGCTTTATCGTTAATCGAAAATACGTATGTAAAATTCGCAAGTTTTATGATGATTCTGTGCCAGTCGAAAAAATTGTTCGTGAAAAACGTATTACAGACGCGTTCCACGATATTGTACCACTGAAAATCCCGAAAATAGACATTGTTAAATCCGACGGTTTTACGTTCTATAAATATAACTTTATTCAGGGCAAAAACCTGAACCGGATGCCATTGCGTGTGATTATCAAAAACGGATGGCATTGGGGGCGACAGTTGGCCCAGTTTATTGATGCAATGCATAATGCAAATCCAGCAGAAATTGCAGATCTGAAGACCGGCGATGGTGATGGGTGGAATCATAATGATATCTGCAATAATATCATTGTAGACAAAAAGACAATGCAAATTGTTGGTCTGATTGACTGGGAATATTCAGGATGGGGGACATTGGAAACAGAATTTGAAAACTGTATTCACTTTTCAAAAAAGATGCGCGAATCTGGGATTGGGACTGTTATTCAACTGGAATATCAGATGATACAACGCACAAAACAGAAATAACTTTTTAGGATTATACGTATTTTTATTGACAAAACACATATTTT
>JAFTNY010000056.1 GCA_017451625.1 Alphaproteobacteria bacterium | reverse complement strand
GTACTGATGTTTTTAATGTTCAAGCGCAAGAAGTGTTCAGAACACAATGGGCCCCGACCTGCGTCGGGGTGACGGCGGCGTGTGAGATTTATCCCTTGAAGTACCGTCATGCCGGCCTGCGCCGGTATGACGTATAGGTGTATTCCACCACTAACCACTAGCCACTTACACTAACCACTAATAAAAAATCCCCCAATCGGGGGATTTTTAATTATTTTATCGCATCGTAATTTTTTCGAATTATTTTACCACTGCGACGCAACGCGCTGGATTCGGTCGCATCCATTTTCGGATTCAGTGTTGCAATCACGCCACCATTGCCAACGATGCGTGGTAATGACATCGCCAACATTTTATCGCCAACACCATCAACCGTTGACACCGTTAATATTCTGCGTTCATCATTGGCAATGCAACGAACCAAGTCTGCAACCGCGCCGGCAATGCCGTCCCATGTCGCACCGCGCCCCTGAATAATTTCGTATGCCGCATTGTGTACGCGATGTTCGATTGTCTTGCGCGTAGTGGCCGGCAGTGTGTTTTTGGTCTGTTTACAGAATGTATTTAAATCAATTCCACCAATGCACGCCGATGACCAGTTGACAACACTGCTGTCGCCATGTTCGCCCAAGACATACGCATTGATTGACTGGGTCGATACAGATAATTGTCGCGCCAAAATAGTACGCAGGCGCGCAGAATCCAACATTGTACCGGTTCCAATGACACGCCCCGCAGGCAGTTTAGATAATTTCTGGGCAACCATAACCATTACATCCAATGGATTGGTCACAATAATTAACTTTACATTTTTCGAATCTACGTTCGCCATGACACGCGGAATAATATCGTTTATTACCGCAGTGTTTGCATTTAACAAATCTGTGCGCGTTTCACCAACACGTTGGTTGGCCCCTGCGGCGATGATGACAATTTCACTGCCCCGAATGGCGCGATATGTGTTCACAGCGGTAATTTTAACATCGTATGAAAAGGCAGCGGCGTGGCCCAAATCTTCGGCGGCGGCGCGTGCGCGAACGCCATTGCGGTCAAACAACACAATTTCATGTGCCAATCCAGTATTTTTTACCGCGGTCGCAACGGCGGCCCCAACCGAACCAATGCCAATAATTGAAATCTTCATATTTAATCCCCCCTGCAATAAATATCACAGATATTATAACATAAAAATCCCCCTGAATATAAGGGGGATTTTTTGATATTTTTTATATCAATTATTCGTGCGCGATTGCACCAACCGGACATACCGCGGCACATGTGCCACACGACATGCACTTGGCCGGATCAATTACACACTTGCCATCAGGACCAGTTGAAATTGCGCATACCGGACATGCACCCATACAGGTATGGCACGCAATACATTTATTTGGATCGATTTTATAAGCCATTTTCTTTTTCACCTTTGGTTTTATTTTTATTCACGATTGAACAAACTTAACAAGTACTGGAACATTGCGATAAACGATATGTACAGATGTAATGCACCCAATACCGCCAACTGATTTTTCTGGGTATCGTCGCCAACAACTGCATATGCGCGCTTTAAATTCTGCATGTCATACGCAGTGAACAATGCAAACACCAATACACCGATAAAGCATACGATTGTGCCAAATGTGCCGCCCATAACCGCCGGCCAGAAGAAAGACACCAGTCCAACCAAAATCAGGCCAATCATACCCATCATCAAAAATACACCCATAAATGACAGGTCTTTGACCGTTTTATATCCGAACATCGCCATGCACGCAAACATCACCGCTGCGACAATAAACGCCATTAAAATAGACATCGGATTTACAGACAATGCAATCGCAATCAGTGGGGTCATTGTTATACCGATAACAACCGCATACAGTGCCAACAGCAACGCCGCAGATGATGGCTTCATACTGAAAACACGAACCTGCGCCCAGATGGACAGCCCCAATCCGCCAAACAGCAAGATGTAATACAGCGCCGACATGCCACCGGTAGACACGTTAATCAAATATTGCAACCCGCCGCCCCAAATCGTCATGTACGCCGCGACCGCAGTCAGGCCAACCGCCCCGAACATCAGCGCAAAAATACGCTTTAGATACAATTCAATACCACCAACAGATTTTTTCGTTGTCATGAATAATTCTCCTTGTTATTTACCGAATATATAATACAATGAGTAAACAATTTCAAGCCCAAAAGGAATACGATATGGCAACAGAAAAACTTGATTTACGTTCACGTCCATCAAAATCTGTGATTATGGCAGACCTGCGCAAACGCTTGACGGATGCCAAAAAAAAATTAGAAGTGGCAATCGCCAATAATGATGCAGCCAAGGTGGCCAAGTTGCGCCAAATCGTATCCGATTTGCAAGAAACAATTAATCGATAAAAAGGTAAAAATATGTCATCTTATAATCATCCATATAATATCGCGGCATGTCGCAGCATGGCCCATGCAGAACACCAAGAAAACAACGACCGCTTCAAGGGGCGTTTGATACATTTGTCATCAATTGCCGGCCTGCACACAAAACAAGTCGAAATACAGGCCAAGTTAGAAAAAGAATTAGCACGCAAAAACCCAGATGCAAAGTTGGTTGCACGTTTGCAAGAAATATTGGCCAACATCAATCACACACTGACGGTGTGCGACCAGAACGCAAAAACCAGATAGTTTCGCATAATGGCAATCACACTTAATCCAATTTCGCCGGTCGCATTTTCTGTGTTGGGGTTGGATGTGCGTTGGTATGCACTGGCATATGTGGCGGCGTTCGTCATTGGATATTGGGTCTTTAAACGCCTGATGTCGGGGGCGGACAGTATGATAAAACTGGACAAGCGTCAGTTGGACGATTTGCTGACCGCGGTTATCATTGGCGTGATATTGGGCGGACGCATGGGATATGTCCTGTTTTATGATCTGGGGTATTTTATTGCGCACCCGCTGGAAATATTTGCAGTATGGCATGGCGGGATGAGTTTTCATGGCGGACTGATCGGTGTGATTGCAGCAGTGTTTTGGTTTGCGTATAAACAGCGCATGAATGCGTGGCGAATACTTGACATCATGGCGGTGGTTGCGCCGATTGGGTTATTCTTTGGCCGTATTGCAAACTTTATCAATCGCGAAGTGATGGGGCGCGCCACAGACGTGCCATGGGCCGTTGTCTTTGATGGCGACACAACAATTCCACGCCACCCCAGCCCACTGTACGAAGCAATGACCGAAGGCGTATTGCTGTTCATCATTATGTATTGCCTGTATCGGTACACAGGGTTGCGTCGGCATGCGGGCGCATTGGGCGGAATAATGGGCATGGGATATGCGGTGTTTCGTATGTTCTGTGAACTGTATCGTGCGCCAGATGCCCAGATTGGATTCTTGACATCATGGGGACTGACGATGGGACAGTTGTTGTCGGGCGTGATGTTTTTTGCAGGACTGATAATTTTTGTGTTTGCAATACGCAAAAAATAATGTACAATATGCGCCGTTGACCGAAATAGGAAAACAGTTTCGGATGGTTGGCAGAGCGTTGTCGATGCGTGCGCGTCTTGACTACGTAGCGTCAGCGAAGTGCGGTACCAGTATGATGAAATCATACGCAGTACCAAAACCGTAGGTTGAAAGACCGACGGCAGATAGTTTCGGATGGTTGGCAGAGCGGTCGAATGCGGCGGTCTTGAAAACCGTTGAAGGGGCAACCCTTCCGGGGGTTCGAATCCCTCACCATCCGCCATAATAAGAAATACCACCTTGTGTGGTATTTTTTATTATGTGTGTATGTGTGGGGTGCGAACACACGACGCGGGGGTTCGTGCCATAGGCGAAAGGGGCCCACCACGACAGTGGTGGGAATTACAATCCCTCACCATCCGCCATAAAAATAAATGTCCCATTTGGGACATTTTTATTATTTAATCAGTTGCACGTCTTCTATATCAATCGCGTCGACAAAATCATCGTCAAAATCATGATTTTCATCGGCCAGTTCATCATCTGTACAACGTTTTAACACCAAAACAGAATAACCGGAATCAGTACGTTCAATATGCAATTCCATTTCGCCATTGACAATTACGCGTACGAATGATTCTTCGGAAATATTTGCATTGACTGTGTTTTTACCCCATATCTCGACCGACATGTTTGCCCCCTTTTTTGTGTTTATGTGTTTATTTACCAGATTCTGACGATTTCTGGGCGCTGTTGCACAGATGTCGAATAGTGTTGCATATAGCACTTTTGTGCGTCTGCGGTATTGTTAAATACACCGTACACAGTGCCAGATGCAGGATGCCATACTTTGTACATTGTGTGTCCTTTTGGTTGGGTTCTACAAAAGTAATATTAAGTAGGCGACACACAGTTGTCAATCGACAGCGGTAAAAAAAGCACTGTGCGCAAGATGCTGTAAATAAAAAACACCCCAAATGGGGTGTTTTTTTATTCGGTGGGGGTGGACACGTATTGTTTGAACCATCTGAATGCGCGGTACTTTCGCATCGCAGCAACCCATGCGCCATGTGTGCTGGCATTGTTGTCCATGAAATCATCACTGTCCATCAGGCGATTTATGACACCATCGATTTGTGAAATATCGGTCATAGATAAAAAGTCAACACCGTATTTCTTTTTAATACTGTTTAATGCAGATTTGTATGCGTTCGCGGTTACGGGGGCCCTTGCCTTCGTGTCGGATCATATAGTTCACAAATGATACAGCGGACCATATTTGTCCGACAAGGGTTATATATTTAAGATAAACAATAAATCGCGCAACACAGGAAACAGATATGACACACGCAAGATACACAAAGCAAGATTATGATTATGCAAGCAACCGCGCAGTGGCGAAAATTCGACACCAAGAAACACCATACGACGGTTTTGATGTATTCTTTCACGAAAACATTCGACACAGACAGCGTCTGAACAGGTTGTGTGGCAAAAAATACCGCAAACAAATCGAAGCAGATGAATTTGCGACAGAATGCCATGTAATTATGTCGGATGTAAACCTGTACAACAAACGCAACCAAAAGCGTTTTGTGCGTGCGCGACGTGCAGAATTATATGAAGAGTTACCGTTTGCGACCGAGCACTATGTAAAACACGTGGCAGAACATCAACTGTGGCGGATTTTAAAACGTCAGAACAAACGAAACGAACAGAAAAACATGCGGCACAACAATCAAACACGTTGTTATGTGGAAAGCAATACGATAGAATCATAAACACACATTGGGGGTAAGTATATGACACAGATTTTATTAGTTGATATTATACAAGGTTTACAACCAGACAATTTCAAGGCACGATATGCCGGTTATCGTTGTAAACTGCGTTTCAGCAAACCATGGGACGACATAACACCAGATGGAACAACAGTTCGGCGCGATCCGCACGAAATGTATCGCAATGGCGATACTGAATTTCTGCCGTCTATTTTAACCGTTGGCGATTCTGGGCCACGTCGCGTCATGGAAAACGATATTACGTTCCAGTTTATTGAAATTCGTCCGCATAAATGGCTGTTTGTTGGGGCGTATCGAACCATTGACCTGAATGGGGTTGGTGTAAACCCATATACCAAGAAACCATATCCATATGCGAATGCAGAATACTTGATGGATTTTGATAAATTCGCCGGTCGTGTAATTGTCAACTTTACAAATTTACCGCAACGATTTTTCTATACCAGCGACAGTATAATTGGC
>JAFTNY010000055.1 GCA_017451625.1 Alphaproteobacteria bacterium | reverse complement strand
TATTAACATTGTTGCCGTTTACTGGTTGTACAGTTCCTAATCATGCAATTCAAGAAGAACAAATGACTGTGGCTAAGGCACAACGTGAAATTAAAATTGGTATGTCTGGGGCCGAAGTTGTAGAAGTCTTAGGTTCTCCAAATATGGTAACCACAGATAGCAAAAGACGCGAAACATGGGTCTATGACCGTGTGTCCACTAACGTTCAAGCCAGTTCTTCAAGTGCAGGGGTATGGTTGTTGTTTGTTGGTGGCGGCTCTTCAAAAGCGTCTTCTTCGTCCAGTCAAAGAACCTTGACCATAATCGTTAAGTTTGATGAAAACAACCTGGTGCGTGATTTTGCGTACAGAACATCCGCATTCTAATTTAGGTTGAACAATGAAACGTTTGCTCGCAATTATTTCAGTGTGTTTTCTAACAGGCTGTGTATCGTACAGAAATTACTATCAGTTGCCTGTTGATTATTTGGAACGTCGTCAAATAGAAACAAGACGATTTGAAACAGATAATGAAGAAGATATGCTGGTGGCATCAGCTCAGGTTTTGCAGGACCTAGAGTTTACATTGGAAACCAGCGATACGGAACTGGGATTGTTGACCGCCACCAAAGACCGTGAAATGGGCAATACGGCAGGACAGGTGGCGCTTGTTATGTTGGCGGCTTTTGGTGGAACTACGCCAATATATGATGTTGCCCAGAAGATTTATGTAACACTTGTGTCTAATAAAAGCTCTGATAATCAGGGATACAATGTTCGCGTATCGTTTGCCAGAATCATTTGGAATAATATGAATGAATCCAGGGTTGAGCAAATAACAGACCCGCAGATTTATACTGATTTCTTTGATAGGCTAAGCCAATCTCTGTTTTTAACAGCGAATAATTTATAAGGGGAACAAATGAAAAAAAATCTTGGTGCTTTGTTTGTTATATTTTGCCTGACAGGATGCGTTTCAACGCATAATGATGTGTTGGGGACAAGACATTCACAGGTTCAGATGAGAAATTATCAGTCTCGTGCCTTTGAAACAGAAGACAAAGCGATGGTTTTGCGTGCAGTTATATCAACGATGCAGGATTTAGACTTTATTATCGAGCGCGCTGATGAAAAACTTGGAACAATCAGTGGCACATCATTTAGTAATGCTTCTAAATTAACCGTATCTGTACGTGTTGTAGATGGTATGACGGTTGTGCGTGCAAATGCTCAGGCTGGATTACGTGCAATAAGTGACCCAATCCCATATCAAAATTTCTTTAACGCACTAAGTCAATCACTGTTCCTAGAGGCGTTTGAAGTACAATAACCATCCGCCCCTATGTGGGCGGGATTCTTTATCCATACAATCCTTTTTGACATCCTGTGAATTCGGTTTATACTGATTCCCGGAATGGCGGAAAGGTTTTATCTTTGAATTGATTTAAAGAGTTTTTTTGCCTCGGTCGAAGCGGTTGACCGTGGGCTGGACCCATTTACAACAAACCTGGTCGTGGCGGATACATCGCGGGGTCGGTCATAAAAGGGAAGTTCTTGGACCGGATATTTGCAAATTCATAAACAGACCCGGCAATGTCGCCAATAATCGCACCAAACAGCATAGTGGACTCCTTAATCGTATTGATTTAGATTATTTGTGTATTCGGCTGCGATATGTTCGCTGCTTACTACAAAAAATACTTCTTTTAGCGAAATGGGCGCATAGCGCTGAACAATATCTACTGCAATATTTACGGCATCCTCCAGCGGGAATCTAAATATGCCACAGGAAATAGCAGGGATAGCAATCGATTTAATATCTGGATGATTTGTAACGTGTTGCATGATAGATTTGTAGACACTAGCTAGTAATTCTTCTGCTTCCCATGGTTCGTAGTCACTGTAATACGGACCAACAGCATGAATGATGTATTTTGCAGGCAGGTTATAGGCTTTTGTCATTTTGGCTTGGCCAGTTGGACAGCCGCCCAAAGTTCTGCATTCTGCTAATAATTCTGGACCTGCTGCTCGATGGATTGTACCATCTACTCCGCCACCGCCCAATAGTGATTCATTTGCCGCATTTACAATTGCATCTGCGGGTGTTTTTGTAATGTCGCCAACAATGACTGAATAGTTGATTTCTGATCTAACTGACATATTTATTTCTCCATGTCTTGACTAAATAATTTGTGAAATTCGTGAACAACCTTGGCCAAATGTTCTGTAAGGTATCCGTCTAATTGGCTTGCAATATAATCTGGAACCCCATAGTATGCACCCGCAATCGCCCCTGCCATAGATGCAACCGTATCTGTATCGCCACCAATAAATATCGCATTGCGGATTGCGCCGTCGAATGTTTCAGATTCAAAGAAGGCCTGTAATGCATGTGGAACGGTCACCTGACTGGAACACCCGTATCGCCATTCGCCACTGATGGTCGCCAATGTAAAATCCATAGGGTAATAGTTATCAATAATATGTTGGCGGATTTCGTCTTTGCTTGCGCCGTTGCGAGCCAGAAATATTGCACTTACTAATGCGGCTGAACCTTTTAATGCCTCTGGGTGATTATGTGTTACCGCGGTCACAGTACGCGCCATGTCTAATGCTTCATCCAATGTTTTTGCCGCCCATGCACATGGACTGACACGCATAGGGCCGCCGTTACCCCAACTGTCATATGGCTGTGGATCGTCCGAGTACATCCATTGAACAAATTGTTTGCCATAGCCACGATGGTTGTATTTACGGCCAAATACCTGCATATTGGCAACTGCGGCATCCGCCAGCGCAACACCCTTGGTTCTGTGGTCCATAATTGCTTGTGCAACAGCACAGGTCATGATAGTATCATCTGTAAATCGACAGTATTCCCCAAAGAACTGAACGTCGTCATAAATTTCGTGTCTTTTGCCTTCGTACATAGACCCGGCAATGTCGCCAATAATCGCACCAAACAGCATAGTTTTCTCCTTTTTATCCCACTTTAGGACATATTGCCCAAATGTCAACTTGTTAGTTTAAAGCGTTCAACATTAATTCCAGCGATCGGTTCGTGTTGGTGTGGTGAAAAAATGTTGCGTATGTGGGGGTGGGGCAAAACAAAAACGCACCATTCGGTGCGTTCTTAAACTGGTGCCGGTTGTCGGACTTGAACCAACGACCTACTGATTACAAATCAGCCGCTCTACCAGCTGAGCTAAACCGGCAATGCCACCCAATTATACATATCTGCACGCGCAACGCAAGCAAAAAAATCATAAATCGTTCAACGTCCCGCAAAAGTCATGCATGGCATTTGATTTTTGTCATTTTTTGGTGTAGTATATACTTTGACATGGCGATTGCTGTGTTGGGCGTCGAAACCCGTTTAATGCGTTGTGTCCGCGGGGACAAAAAACACCTCCAACTGATTGGTTGGAGGGTGGCGATATACAAAAATAAGCCCGCTATTTTCAACGCATTATAGTTTCGAACCTCCAACCACCTGCATTGTCTGGTGGTTTTTTTGTTTGCAAAAAAGGACATGAAATGAGTGGATTAAATGTGAAACAATCAATAAATCAAAATCTTTTAACTTTTATTTTTTCTATGTTGCTTATTGTTTTTGGCGAATGTGTTTGGGTGAATTGCGTTGCCTATTATGCGCTTGCTTATTCTGTGGCTTTGGCATCTGCTGTTTCTGTTTGTTCAACGGTGGTTGCATATACGATAAATTATTGTACGAAAAAACACAATATGTGACATGGAGAGTTGTATTATGCGTGAAATTGATAAGAAATTGTTTGAAGTAATAAAGCAAGTCAAACAAGAAAAAGAAGATGAAGTAGCTGAGTTGTTGGCGTTTGGAGCAGATCCAAATGCGAAAAACAAGCAAGGAGGAACCCCATTGCATATGGCAGTGGTATTAAGTGGTGTAGATATTGTTAATTTGCTAATACAATATGGTGCAGATGTAAATGCAAAAAATAGTTCTGGCGATACCCCATTACATAAAGTGTTTTTTAGCGCAGATATTGTTCGTATACTGGTTAATAATGGCGCAGATGTAAACGCACAAAACAACCATGGAGAGACGCCTTTGCATAGGGCAACTGTTTATTATGAATTTCATCCATGGATTGTAAAAACATTGATTGATTTAGGTGCAGATGTGAACTTGGCAGACAATAGTGGTGGAACACCGTTGCATTATGCCACGTATTTGGACAAGCTAGGTGCTATGCAGATGTATCTGCAGAACGGAGCAGATGTAAACGCATGTGACAGAGATACAAAAAGCACCCCGCTGTATTTGGCTAATTCTGTTGATGGTGCAAGAGTCTTGATTGCAAATGGTGCGGACGTCAACTGTCGTAATGTAGATGGTTTGACACCGTTGCACTGGGTTGCAAATCCGGAGATAGCGGAGTTGTTGATTAAAAGTGGGGCAGATATAAATGCGCAAAATTCTGATGGTGTCACGCCATTACGGATGGCAAAAGAAAGAGAAAAAGTTGCTGTTCAAGCTATTTTGCAAAAATATGGTGCTATAGAGTAGAGTTGGGGGCAAGAATGAATATTCCCTTGCCTTTGATTTTATTTCGGGCAAAATAGGGGCATGAATAAAGTAAAATTACCAGAATTATTGGCGCCGGCGGGTACGCTGGATGCTTTTAAAACCGCTATTTTATATGGCGCAGATGCGATTTATGCAGGCCTGCCTGGGTTTTCTATGCGGGCGCGTGCAAAAATTACTGTGGACGAAGTAAAGCAGGGTATCGAACTGGCCCACGCGGCGGGGCGACGGGTTTATTTGGCATTTAACCTGTTTGCGCATGACCACGAATATGCCAATATGCCGCGTGTGTCTGAAATCATTAATTATTTGCAGCCCGATGCATTGATTGTGTCTGACGCCGGCATTATAACATATGTGCGTGAAAATCATCCCGACATTCCAATTCATATTTCAACACAGGCGAACATTTGTTCGGCGCGTACGGTTAAGTTCTGGCAAAGTGCCGGTGCCAAACTGTGTGTTTTGGCGCGCGAAGTATCGCACAGTGAATTTAAAAATATCAGACAGGAATGTCCGGATGTGGGGCTGGAAATATTTGTTCATGGTGCGATGTGCATGTCGTATTCTGGGCGGTGTTTGTTGTCAAACTTTATAACAGGTCGTCCGGCAAACCGCGGGGCGTGTGCGCAACTGTGCCGGTGGAAGTATGATGTAATATTGCGCGAACGCGAATCCGGCATTGAAATGCCGATTGATGAAGACGCGCGCGGCGCATACATTATGAATTCGCGCGATTTGTGTTTAATGCCGCGTCTGGCAGATGTGATTTCCGCCAATCCCGACAGTCTGAAAATCGAAGGGCGCAATCGGTCTGAATACTATGTGGGCAGTGTGGTTCATGCATATCGTTGTGCGATGGATGCGTATGCACGCGACCCTGAAAATTTTGACCCTGCGCCATTTATGGATTGTTTAAATCGTCTGGAAACGCGTGGGTATACGACGGCGTTCTTTGATGGGCCGGTGGGGCCAGATGCGCATAACTATGAAACAACGCGCAGTACATCAGACTGGCACGCGGCGGGTGTTATCACCGCGGCCGATGATGAAAATATTACATTTGAACTACGCAATGAAACACGTCGTGGCGACACAATTACATTTATTTTGCCGCACACAATGGATTCTGTGTCGGTACATCTGCCAGAACTGATTAACGCCAAGAACGGCGAACGTGTCGAAAAAATGGCGGCCGGTATGGGAAACAGTATTCTGATTCCGCGCGCATGGTTGGGGAATGCACATGGCGATAAATTCGTGCCATACGTCTTGGCGTACAAGCCGAAAAAGCGTCAATAATAAAACCGCCAGTCGGCGGTTTTAATTTACCCAATACATCGCGCTACCGCATGTTCCGCTGCCTTTTTCATCACTGAACGCAGCACCTGATTTTTGATAACATGCTGTTTTGCCTTACATTTTAGCGCGTTTGACGGATTTTTGCAAGTAATTATGTTCAGCGTTGTTTTTGTTTCAATTCTTCTATCATTTTAACAATCTGCTGTGCCTTGTCCTTCATCTTATCTTGGGTCAAGGTGGCGCAAATAACCATCACCCCAATTGCAGGATATACCCCCAGTCCAATATGCGGCGCATCATAGCCCCATATTTGATTATACGCAATCATCCCCAGCATCCCAACCAGTGCGGACAAATATGCGCTGTTTACAAAGCGGTGCATGTTTTTCATTGTTTTAAGTGTTTTTCTGATTTCGTCAATTTGTCTTTGTGCCGCGCCATCGGTTGCATAGATTGCACAAAATGCATTGATAAGATTTTCAACGTCTGCAAACGTTGCCTTGTGATAAAAGGTGGCTTTGTGATATTGGGTGCTGCTTGATGGGGCCTGATATGATTCTGTGGGGCGTGTCAGTGTTTGATACGCTTGGTTGACCTGCTTGAACATTTCTTCGGCGGCCAGATTGTTTGGTTTTTTATCTGGATGATAATTAAACGCCATTTGTCGGTACGCATGTTTTATTTCGGCCGGCGTGGCATTTTCGTTAACGTTCAAGATTTTTCGTGCTTCTGTATGTGTCATGATGCGCCACACGATATAGCACCAGATGCAGAAAGTCAAACAAATTCCCTGTTGCAAAATACTAAAATCAGTATAATATATAAACTCGACAAAACATTAGGGGTAAAGTATGCCAGCAAAAACAGTAAATGATATTGTCGCCCTGTGCAAGCGACGCGGTTTTATTTTCACCGGATCTGAAATTTATGGCGGACTGGGTGGTGCGTATGACTATGGTCCGTATGGTGTTGAATTGATGAAGAACATCCGCAATGCGTGGTGGAATTCAATGATTTATTCGCGCGACGATATCGAAGGACTGGATGCAGCCCTGATTTCCAACCGCCTGTTGTGGAAATATTCTGGCCACGAAGCGGGCTTTTCAGACCCGTTGGTCGAATGTAAAAAGTGCGGTGCCCGCATGCGCCAAGACAAAATGAAAGACATGTCAAAGTGCGACAACTGTGGTTCCACTGAAATTACCGAACCGCGTGCGTACCAGTTGATGATGGGGCTGTCTATTGGTGCGACGGCCGACGGTGCGATTAATGCATATCTGCGCCCAGAAACGGCAACAACGACATACACGAATTTTAAAAACGTGCTGGATGCGCGCCCACATAAATTGCCATTTGGTATTGCCCAAATCGGCAAGGCGTTTCGGAACGAGATTTCCCCACGCGGCTTTGTCTTCCGTATGCGTGAATTTGAACAGGCCGAAATGCAGTACTTTGTAAATCCATCGGACGACGAAAAATATCACCAGATGTGGATGGAAACACGTATGGCGTGGTGGGTAAATGCGCTGGGGATTCCTGCGAACAAATTGCGCTTTTTGCCACATGAAAAATTGGCACACTATGCCAAGGCCGCCGTTGACATTGAATATGAATTTCCAGATGGCTTTGACGAAGTCGAAGGTATTCATAACCGCCAAGACTTTGATTTGGGATCGCATACCAAGGCGCAGTCAGAATTTAAAATCAATGCAAATGTTCTGGAAAACCGCGACAGTACGACCAAGTTATCGTACAGCGATCCACAAACCGGATCGAACTTTATCCCATACGTTATTGAAACCGCGATGGGGGTCAATCGCGCTATGTTGGCTGTGATGATAGAGGCATATAACGAAGAAGACCTTGGGGACGGCAAAACGCGTACTGTTTTAAAGTTAAAACCGCAACTGTCGCCGGTCAAGGCCGCTGTAATTCCATTGGCGCGCAATGTCCCAGAATTATTAGAAATATCAAACAATATTGTTGGTGAATTGCGCAAACTGGGGATTGGACGTATTGAATTAGAAAATTCTGGCAATATTGGCAAGAATTATCGCCGTCATGACGAAATTGGTACGCCGGTGTGTATTACTGTTGATCATCAAACAATGGAAGATGGCACCGTCACCATGCGTCATCGCGACACCATGGCCCAAGAACGCATTGCAATCAGTGATGTTCCAAAACGGTTGCTGGAAATTGTGAACGGTTAAAAAAAAACGCCCAACTGGGCGTTTTATTATGAATTCACCACAAAGGGTAAAAAATCAATTTGCATATTGACAATATATGATTTTGTCCTATATAATTAGTGTGAAAGAAAAACAAAACCAAAGGAAATACAAAAATGAACAAATCAACTATTAAGCACGCAGCACTGATTTCTGCTATTTCTGCATTGACTGTGTTGGGCGCAACGTCTTGTGGCAATTCTGAACAGAAACAGGACAAACAAAAGGCAAAAACAGAACAATTTAAAAAAGAACAAAAAGAATTTTATCGCACTACATATCAGGCAACCAAAGATTCTTTGTTGACGGTGCGTGGGTATGACGCGCCCCGCTTTGACGGTATTGAAACTGTGCATAATGACGAGATGGCAATTTGGGATTTGGAATATCAGTTGAATAATCCTGCCATTGTAAAAATGGATTCCGAAGTTGTCGCGTCTGCATCCCGTATAGTTGACGCGTACATGGCGCAGGTCGTTGCCCTGTTAAACAAATACGGTTTGCACCCAGATTTGGCACACCTGTCAAATGGCTATAAAAATAATTATCAGTATGCATTTGTTGGTGCAAAAATGCAATATTCTGACTATGAACCTGAAATGTTTAGTTGTATTGACGGTTTTATGTATGAATATTTTGAAAGCACAGATGATGGTATCAGCGAAATGCGCAAAACAGAAATCGAATCCAAGGTACGCCAGATTTTGACCAAAATGGAATCTGAAATATATCGTTCCCGCAAATCGATTGAAAAGAAATATGCGTGTTATTATCCAATTTTGGATCCGTCGGCGATTCCATCTGAATATGTCAAACAGATGTTGGGTGGCAACGATGTTGCCTACGTTGATGGCGAAGGTTTTGGTATGTCATATCGTTATGCGTGGGCGCTGACACCCCAGATACATGCGTATAAATCTGTTGGGGTTTATGATTCAAAACTGGATGTTGACTTCTTTGGCGAACCGGATTGTAAATACGAATTGAAACAGGTATCCAAGGGCAAATGGCAGGTTGTTCGTACCGACAGTCGTGGTCGCGTTGCCAAGACACCGGTCTTTACCCACAATACAGATTATGAATTATCTGTATCGCCTGTGGCATCGGAAACCAGCGAAACAAGTTTTGATTTCAGCGCTGGTGAAAATATGGGTGTACATGTGTATAGTACGGTTCCTGTTTATTCTAAAACAGCAACAAAAACATACCTGTTGCCAAAACAAACTGAAACACGCATTCAGTCGCAAATCGATTCCCTACAGCACGAGGTCGCCCGCAAGAATCATTTGTCTGATGAACGCAGCGATATTCGTGAAGCCGCATTAGCACAGGCCGAACAAATCGCACTGCAGAAACTGAAGCAGAAATATGGCGAGAATATATTGATTAATGTTCGCTAAACAAAAAACGCCCAGCTGGGCGTTTTTTTATTTGCGCATTTTTATAATTGCCCGATATATCAGGTTTATCGGAACGATTACCAATGATAGCCCAATTACTGCGGCCCACTGTTGCGTGTTCAATGGTGCCAACTGCAACACAGAACCGCCAAACGATACCATTAACGCGGTGCATGCCACGATACCGACCGCCACTGCGATAAACATCGGATTGGTGCGCAGTCGTGCCAATAAATTAAATCCATCGGTTCGTACGCAAAATCCATTTACAACCGCCATGATGACCAGTAATGCAAATCGTGCCGACATATCTGTATCTGGTGTGCCAAAGATATTTTGCATGAACGGCATCGACATCAGCCCGAATACCGCAACAAACCCCATCGTAGTCCACGCAACCTGTGCGATAACCGCGCGCGATAACAACGGCGCATTTTTACCCTGTGCACGTTCGGCCATATATTCCGGTCTGGCTGGTTCGCCCCCGAACGCCAGTGAATTTAAACTGTCCATCACAATATTCACAATCAGGATTTGCACCGCACTGAATGCATCGAACCCAAACATCAATGGGAACAGTATGCTTAAAATCACCAACGTGAAATTTATTGGCAACTGGAACTTCAAGAAATTCACAACGTTGTGTACAAATGTCCGTCCCAATAAAATACAGTTCGCAATCGACAAGAAATTATTGTCTGTAATAATTATATCGCCCGATTCTTTGCATACATCGGTCCCATCCCCCATGGCAAAACCAACGTCTGCGCGTTTCAGTGCCGGTGCGTCATTGGTGCCGTCGCCACACATTCCGATGCACAGTCCTTGGGTCTGTGCCAACTTTACCACACGCAGTTTTGTTTCCGGTGTTGCGCGTGCAATAACTTTGATATTGCGCAGTTTTGATGATGCCTCGTCGTCTGTCATATTATCCAGTTCCGCGGATGTTATTGCCATATCGTCTGGTGCGGCCATAATGCCACAGTCGATGGCAATCGCACGCGCAGTGTCAATAATGTCGCCGGTAATCATCATTACTTGAACGCCGGATTTGCGCATTGTTGCGACAACGTTCGGCACACCATCACGCACCTGATCGCGCATCGCAACCAGTGATATAAACACCAAATCGTCGGGCAGTTTTTCATCACAGACCCATGATTTACTGTATGCCGTCGCGACCAATCGCATTGCCCGCGCCGCGTTTTGTTTAATCAGTCTGTTGATTGTATCGCGTGAAATCGGATTTATGTTGCCGTCTTTATCAATACAGTATTTGGCGTGGGACAAAATAACCTCGGGCGCGCCCAGATAAAATGCTGGTCCGCTATCTGTATTCGCCGCGGCGAACTTGTTTGCACTGTTAAAGACAATTCTGTCAGTTGCCGGATTTTCATTTTGAATCTTGGTTATCTGCGCGGCGTTTGCGCGTGTCGCCCCCAGTAATGCACGCGCCGTCAAATTGCCACCAATAATTTCATGATTGGCATCATATGTTGCGCCGGTGGTCAGTGCGATGTTCGTATAAAACATATCTTTGACTGCGCCGCCATTGGTGCCATCAAATCCAATATCTGTGCCATTGGCCGAAAAATTATGCACCGGTTCCAGAAAACCACGTGTCAACGTCCCTGTTTTATCTGTGCACAGTAATTGTATGTTGCCAGATTCTGGGATTTTATTAGGGTTCTTGGCCAATATGTTGTTTTTAATCATTGTTGCGACATTTTGACTGGTGATAATCCCGATGATAAATGGCAATCCTTCGGGAACCGCTGCAACAAAGATTGTTAATGCCACTGTCAATGCGCTGAATATCATATACAGTGCCGACGCATCTGCCGCAATTCCATTTGTGTTTATGTTTACAAACAATAACACCGCAAATATAATCGTCGCACATATCGAACCGATTTTGCTGATTAACGCCGCCAGATTATCCAGTTGTATCTGCAGTGTTGTTTTTACTTCTTCAATCGAATGCAGCGTTGTCATAATCTTGGCGTTTTCTGTTGTCGCCCCAATGCGCACAACGCGCATTTTGCATTCGCCACTTAATACTGTTGTGCCGGCAAAGACACTAAAACTGTCGGTATAGTCGTCTGCGGTTATTTTTTTGTCGTGATTGGGCGTATAATCCGCTGGCGCGGCAATCTTTTCGCATTCTTCGCTTTCGCCGTTCAGTATGGCGTTATTAACACTGATTGCGCCATCAACGACATAGCCGTCTGCACAGATTGTTTCGCCTGCGCGTGCAATCACAATGTCGCCCACAACCACGTCTGTGCTGTTAATATGTGATACAGTGCCATCGCGCACAACGTCAACAAATTGCACAGATGATTTTATGCGCAGTTCTTCGGCACTGCGTTGTCCCTTTAATTTTGTGGCGACGGTTGTTATTGCCACAACGCCCAAGACAACGCCGATTCCAATCGCTTCGTAAATACTGCCGTACCCCAGTGCACCCAGCACAATAAACATACACATCATCACCAACAGGATGATGTTCAATTTGTCCTGAAAGACTTCGATAAAAAATTGCCATGCCGACTTCAATGGTGGTCGCGGCATTTCGTTGCGACCATATTTTTGGCGACTCTCAAAGACTTGTGCGCTGGTCAGTCCGTTCAGATTCATATCTATGTTCTCCCTTGCTGATAAAACTCTGGTGGATTCTTGCCTATGGGCGTAAAAAACACAACATAAAAATTGCGGCACGTGATATTTCGGTCCTGTGGCTAATTTGTTTACTTGCGCGCGCGGTGCTAAAATGATACAATAAATCAAAAGGAAAATGGGAAAGGTATGAAAAAAGTGCGTTTTTCTACGGTTTTTGCTGGTGTCCTGATGGGGCTGCCGATGGTGGCATCTGCGGCGTATCCTGCGTACCCAACGTATCAGGCAACTGGCGCAAATGGTCAAATGGTGTATTTGCCATCCGCAAACAGTCAGGTTGTATCAACCATGCCATATGGCGCGATATACGGTTCAGTCGCCGCGGCCCAGCCGACACGCATAACCGGCGCGTTGCCTCGTGTGGGGACTGCGCAAACATCCGCCGGTCGCCAGTATTATCAGCCGGCCGACTATGACCGTCTGGCGGACAGTGGGTTGTATGTT
>JAFTNY010000054.1 GCA_017451625.1 Alphaproteobacteria bacterium | reverse complement strand
TTTGTTGTGATTTATTTACAACAGTATATTATTACCACACAATAAAATAAAAAGGTATTACATAATGAGCATTCATTTCAACACAATCGTCGAATATGTAAAAAACTTATTCCCACAACGCACACCAATTACCCCCAGCACCGATCCACAACTGGACGCAGAAACATTGGCCTATGTCCTGAACGACAAATTCTATACTGTTGCCAGCAACGGCCACAGATACTGGTACGGATTTGCAGATTCCAATGACATCGCATTGGCAAAATATGTCCTGCACAGCAATGGCGTAATGGCAACAACTCACAACAGTCGCTTTTATCATTTCAAGCAACCAGTATTGCGCATACGCACATCAAAATTGGCCAACAATCCACAGGCCCAATCATTTATCGACAATGTCATGGAATCAGACATACAAAAAACAAATGAAGCACGAATTAAAAATCGCATTATGCAAATCAGTCAAAAGATAAAATAAAAAAATACCCCGCAATCGCGGGGTTATTTTTTATATACCTAACCGATGTGTTAACTTCATCATAAATATGGATTCATTACCAAAATCATCCATATGGTTTGGATTTACACGATATATAAATCCAATCGCCCCATCGGTAAATTCACCAAAGTTATGGCGATATGTTCCACTGAATCTAATTTCACGCACATCTGGTGCCAAACCTAAATCCATAACACGTGTATCAACAACGTTCAATTCATATTTACCATCTGCACCTGTAATCACATCATATTCCGCATGCGCATACTGCAACGTACCACCGGTTATCGCCAACGGCTGGGCAACACTGAATTCAAAGTTCCCAATATTCGCCCCAATCGCAAAGGCATTAGAATCAATGTCGGTCAATCCCAAAACAAAATCCCCACCAACATCAGATTTTGTTCGTGCAAACGTTGCACGCGCCATTAAATCAATATTATCAGAAACCTTGTACTGGGCCACCGCATCAACATAGATTGTATTCCCTGCCCCCAAATTCAACAATCCATCTGTATGCGCCCCCAATAAAGTATCAGATTCATGCGCCATACCAACCGCGGTTGTAAATGTCAGCACATCATTTCCCCACTGCACATCCATCGCACCACCCTGCATCAGTCCTAACTTGGCCGGCACATACTGCGACGAAATTGTTGGATCATTTTCCAGCAGCCCTTCATCTGTAATCGCCCCTGAAAACGCACGCGCCCCAAACGACCAATTACCAACCCGATATTCCGCATCAGACACCACCGCGTTCGATGCCAAACCCAAAATCGGATTCGCCATCCCATCAAACCGCGATGCACCATCTGTCAAATACCGCTGATACGATGCACCAAAATTCCAATTTCCTGATGAATAATCCAACATCAGATTATCCAGCCCATTCAGGTTATCAACATACGCCCGTTCCGAAAACGCCATCGACACCCCCAGCGCACCAACCTGACTGCGCTGCGCCACATCACGTCGTGTTTTCATCTCGCCCAGAACGTCGCCCATATACAACGCACGTCGATCTGTTGCACCAAACGCAAACTCATTTTCCCACACGCGCGGCAAAGACATTTCACCATCAACACTTTCCAACACGTCAAAGAACGGCGCACTGATGGTCGCACCATTCAGATTCAACACCGACGACGGTCTGAATACAGTATTTGTCGCCGCGCGCCAATACGCATTGCCGTTCGCCGACACAATATTCGTCCCATTATAGAAATAAACAGACGTATTTGGCGTGGTCGCGCGTTCCAAATTAATCACCCCATAACCAAAGACCTGTGCAAACGTATCCAAATAATCTGCCCCAAAATCAACCTTTGACTGATAATCTGTTGGCAAACTATACATCCCCTGCAGGTATGCAATCAACGTATCTTTGGTCATCGCCGTCCCATCGGTCTGTGTTCCCAAGAAAGGCCCATCCGCAGTCAACGCCAACAACGTAAACAACTGTTCACTATTTAGATAAGAAAATGCCGACTTTACCGCCCCAACGGCCCCCGCCGCCGACGACACCGCCAATTCATCCGTCACACCGGCGACGGCAAAGCACCATGGGTCAATATCGCCCGCACCAGTCCCTGCGACACCACAGGCACGCGCCTTGTAATATTTATCATCTGATGCATCATTCGGTGTACCGTTCACATCGCGCCACTGGGTCAGTGCAAATTTACCCTTTGGCGAAAAACCGGCAACGTCTTCTGCACCTTCGGTCCCTGCCCCTGTCAATCCAACGGCCACCACTGACATAAAGTAATGTTCTGCATTTTCATATACCAATGGCACCGCATTTTCAAACGTCGCCGTCAATGTTCGCCCAGAATACACACTGTCCGTTTCATACGCCCCCGTTGAAAATGCAACCAACGGCAAATAACTGGCCCCCAGTTGCCCAAAAACATTTGCTGCATCTGTCCCAGGGTAATCGTTATCATCATCATTTAAATCATAATACTGATTGACCAACGCTGACATTCCTGCCCGACGTGCATCATTCGATGTCAACGACAAAATATCTTCAATCAGTGCCGCCGATTTTGACCGCAACGGTTCAATTACCGACGAATTTGCAATTACACTGACCTTGGACCGTCCGCCTGTGGGCAAATCATTCACTGACAACTGCACCGCCTTGGCCAACGCCTTGTAATTTAAATAGTCAACCGTTCCCAATTCACGAACCAATGTCAACGCACCATTTGACATTGTATATGCCTGATTTACAATACCGTCGGAATCACTGTCCAGATACAACCAACCATTTGTCCCAACATACCCCGAATAAGAATCTGTACCATCCGTCGCCGTAAAGGTATCACCATCCATCACGACATCCAATGTTTTACCAAACAATTCAATCTGGCTTAACACAGAACCCGTCTGCAAATACGTCCCTGTTTCTGTATTGGTCGTACTAACAAACCCCGCGCCATCACCTGTACGGAAAATTGTCATCTGTCCATTTGGCATAAAACCAAAATAGTCCGCATTGGCATAGCCCGAAAAACTGCCCCCCACAACCTTGGCCAACAAATTATCATCGGCCGTTGCCGACGCATTATTCACAACTGTGCCAAAATCTGCCAAATCAAAGTTTTCCAACAGCGTTGCATCTTCACCGGTCGCATCATCCAACATTGACACCGCATCCGTCCCCAACGTAATCGCATTATTGTAATACTTACTGGAAACCATTGAATTGCTGGCCCCACTAATCGCGGTCCCTGCATCATTCAACGTGGTCCAAGGCACCAACTTGTCATCCAGCGAATTTTTCCCCGCTGAAAATTCACCTGCCGGTTTATCCGCGGCACTAACACCATTGGCGGTTATCAGCGCAACATTAACAGGTCGCCCCCCTGCCACTGGTTCTGTCCCCAGATTACTGCCATCTAAACTTAACGGCGCTTGTGTTGACGGCCGACGCAACGTCTGCATCCCCAAATACCCGCGTGCCAACGGCGAATAACCATGCATCATCAACAGATAGTTTTGGCCATCCCCCACAACATTGCCATTACCATTGGACATCAGTTGAAAGTCTTTGTACAAAATTGAATCTTTATCACTGGGGCTGAATGCATTTAACGCACCCGCATACATTTCTGTTTCTTGGGCTGCATCTGTCATCGCCGGACCATACGGCAAAGTAAAGGCCGCCACCACCGAACCACTGCCCCCACCATCATCTGGATTATTATCAGGACGATCACCGGACCCACCACCCGATTCGTTATCATTTCCTGGGTCAAACACATCGGTCAACAAGAACAATCCACCAACAACAACGGCGGCACCCGCCGCCGCTAAACTAATGCTTTGGGCAGACGACAGTCCGCTGAACAATCCGCCCCCACCATCACTTTTATTTCTATTATTATATTGCTTAATCTGACGATCACATCCAGATGCATCCGCACCATACATCTGCAAGATTTGTGCCGCGCGCACATCATTGTTCATCAATGCCGTACACACAATCGATAAACCTGTTGAATCAACAAAGTTCACATCGGCCCCATTATTTACCAAGGCCTGCACCTGAATAATATCTGCCGACTTGGCCGCCGCCAACAACTGGGCCGCCAACATAAATTCACTGGACGCCGCAAACGATGTCATCGGTGCAAAAAACAACGAAAAGATTAGAATTCTGATAAATTTCATTTATATTCTCTCTATACGAATAAATATTAGCACAATATGCTTTTACCTGTCCAGCCAAAAAAGCATAAAAACAGGCCCGCAATCGCAGGCCTTATTTTTATTAACATCACAACATTTATTATTTATAAACGCGACGTGTTGTCTGGATTTCGCATTCAACAATAATTTCACGTGTCTTGGCATAGCGCGCCAATGTATCTGCCACAACCTGATTGTGCAAAACAACATGATTGTTATTACCAACAACAATATTACCGTTGTTCACAGATCCATTCCCCAGCTTTACCTGTGTGCCACCACATTTCCCAGACACAACAATATTACCTGTGTTCTTGGAATCATCCAGTTCAACAACCGTTGCCGGCGTTGCGCATTTTTTCGCGCCTTCTTTGACAACTACTACCACAGTATCTTTTGCCGCTGGCCTTGGCTGAACTTTCACTGGTTCTTTTTTCACAGGTTCCTTTTTAACCGGCGCTTTCTTTACTGGCTGCTTTTTAGAATTACGGCAATCCACCAACTGATCATTTACCACCGCCAAAGAATCATTCAACACCGCAATAGAATCACGCTGCATACGAATTGTATCTGCCTGCGCACGATTTTCATCACTCAAACCACGATTGGCATTAACCAAACTATCAATCTTGGCAACTGCGCCATCGATTTTTTCGCCGGCCTTGACCACTTCCTGTCGTGCCGCCGCCACTTCGTCGCGCGCATCGTTTTTACCGCTGCACTGTGTCATACCAAACGCCACCAGTGCAACCGCCGCAACACCCGCTGCGACATGAACAATCCACCAAGACTTTGTTCCACGTGTCATTTTTTATCCTTTTTTGTTATTCACACGCCAATCATAGACAAACAAATTGTTTTTGTCAAACAAAAAGTTATATTTCGCCCCTGCCCCACGATTATT
>JAFTNY010000053.1 GCA_017451625.1 Alphaproteobacteria bacterium | reverse complement strand
TGAAACGCAATAAAAGCCAGAAACAATTCTTGAAAGAATTTGGCGGCATCATGACCTGGGCCAGTATTGCAGAATTTATCGCATCTATCCTGGGCGGTGTTATGTTTGTTGCCTTGGGCGCATCTGGATTATTATGGTTCCAAGTATTGTTTGCAGTAATGTGCGTGTTTGCGTTCTTGTTCCTGCCGGAATTATTAGAGGTTAAGCGCACTGTCAAAAACAAAACCGCCGTTGCGGATGCCGTTGGGATAACGTATAAAACATTGCAAAATTCAAAACTGCGGAATTTAATTTTGTTCCCGTCCATGTTTGGCGCTTTTACGATTGTACTGTTATGGATTATGCAGCCGATTATGGAAACCGCCCACGTGCCGGTTGCCTTGTTCGGTGTGTATTTCGCAGTGAATCAATTTTCGGGCATATTCTTTTCCAAGTACGCGTACAAGATATGTGAAAAACTGGGGGAAATACGTGCGTCTGTAATAACAATCTTTGCAGTTATTGTTGCGGCAATAATGGGGCTGGTTGCAATACATACATCAAATATGGCGGTGGTTTATGTTGCATGCGCAATTATGGCAACTGTGCCATCTATTAACAGATTGAACAGATTGCAGTACAATACACTGATACACCACAGTATTCGTTCTGTTGAACGTGGTACGGTTTTGTCCACACGTGCCATGGTCGGCACATTATGTGGTGCAGTAATGCTGATTGCGGCAAAATTTTTAATGGACGGTTATGGCATTACCACAACATTGGTATTTTTGCTGATTATGTCTGGATTGCTGTTCTGGATTTTGAACAAGGTCAGACTTGTTGTAAAATAAACACCGCCCATCGGGCGGTTTGTTACAAGTATTCCTGTTTTTTTATGTAGGTTGGTACGTGTTCCAGCGCAATTTTTATTTTCTTACGCAGGAATGATATATATTCTTCTGCCTCGTCCAGATTGGTATGGGCATATTTGGCATCCCCGCGCGCGGAATCCGGCGTACCGCCATCTTTATGAATGCTGCGACACATTGTTTTTGCAATATGAACCACATCTTCCAGTTCTTGCAGTGTTTCCAATATACTTAATTCTTGGGGTTTACATTCTGCACCATCTTTAACATATTTCATTTTGTGTCCTTTTATTTTGGCATGTCTGATTTGTTGTGAACAACTATGCCGGTATCAAATTCTTCAATAAATTCCCACTGATCGCCGTTCAGCACAAAATGAAAACACTGACAGTTTTTGATTTCGCCGATTTTTTGACCGCATGCATAGCACAATGCACGTGTGACCCCACCATGTGATGCGATTGCGATGTTGGTACGGCTGTCATTTGCGATAATGTCATCCAAACATGATTTTATGCGATTGAAATTATCATTGATTCTTTGTTGAATTTCGTCCGTTTCTCCATACCAGAATCCAAAGGTCGTTTCAATCAGTCGGTCATCTGTTTTGATTTTAATTTCTGGGTTATTGATTGCGATTTTCGCTGTTTCAATGGCGCGGTGCAATGGACTGGAATAGACGATTTCTATATTTTTATCCGCCAGATACGCCCTCAGTTTTTCCGCCTGGGCAATACCGTCCGGGGTCAGATATGCCTCAAGCGCGTTGCCGTATGTTGCGCCGGCCTTGTTTTCATTTGTTTGGCCATGTCTGAAAAAGTAAAAGTGCCGTTTCATTTTTTATGTCCCATATTTGCGATAATTAGATACAATATAACTAATGTAATGCCGTTGAACAGTATCATCTGGAACGAGTGTAAATATACCCCATACAGTATCCAGAAAATCAGCCCGATACAGTATATTACATACATTGACAGCGACTGCCCCGACACATTGCGACTGCGTATTGATTTTATCGTCTGGGGCAGAAAAGCAATCGTTGTGCAGAATCCGCATGCATAGCCCAAAAATTCCCCAATTATTGGCTTCATTTACATTTCCTTTATGCAAATCTGTTTATATCAAACTCAAATACTGTTTCTGATACGTTGTCGCGCCGTTCGTTGATATATTCTTTTATCTTTTTACCACCCAGTAATTCGTACAGCCGGCATACGCGACTGCCGGTCAATGTGCCTGTGGTAAATGTTGTTGCACCGGCATCCTTGATGCGTTTGGCAAATTCTTGAACCAGTGATAGTGCAAACTTGGTATCGCCAATTACATTTTCGTCCACGTATAACGCAATCAGTTCCCAGTTGTTATTGTCGTCCTGCATTCCACCGACCGAGCCAACGACGACACCGTTTTCATTTTCTGCAACAATGTTCACAGAATTTTCATTGCGGATTATGTTTGCCATTTTTTCAATTCTGGCCGGACTTAAATATTCCTGAATCTTCTGTTCCAGGTATTCTGGACTGTGCAGGCCTGCAAAAGACCGCCGATATCCGGTTGCAATAATCTTTTGTATTGCGGCCGCATCATCTGGCACCGCATTTCTGATTTTCACGTTCATATTGTTTTCCTTTATGCAAATCTATTTATATCAAATTCAAAGACAGTTCCTAATCTTTTTGCCAATTAAATAATTTCTGAAATATACTTTTTGATTTTTGTTGCTTGATTAAATCCGCAACATCTACACGATGATACGCACCGTTTGCAATCGCCTGTTGCAT
>JAFTNY010000052.1 GCA_017451625.1 Alphaproteobacteria bacterium | reverse complement strand
TAATCGGATTATTTTTTGCATTGATATTGTTGTTGTTTTCATGGGCGTGGGCAATGTACCAGAACTTATTAAAAGATAAATTTGTTCGCGACGCGTTCAAAAGTCCATGGGGCCTTACCAAGATGCTGTTTTGGACGGTTGTGATTATGTTGATGTTGGTTCATACGCCAAATTATTTTCGCAGTGTACACGTTGATGGCGCGCGTGGCGAATGGGTTTTATGCGATTCCAATACCCCTGGGGCCCGCGCTGCGCCTGCAAATTTAGTACATCCGTAATGCGTAAATTTGTCAACATTGCTAAAGTCTGGGACTTTTTAATTATTGACTTGACTTAAAGCGCGGAATTCTCTACGATTCGTACAAGCAGTACAAGGAATGTCCATTGGAACTGCGGGACACCTTTAAACAAATTTCTTATGAAAGGAGAAACATATGAACAAACAAGAACTGATTGACGCCATTGCAAATGAAGTTGACGTTACCAAGGCAACTGCGGCTGCATGCTTGGACGCATTGATTAACATCGTCACACGCACATTGAAAAAGAAACAGGACGTTCGTTTGGTTGGCTTTGGTACATTCACCAGTGCAAAACGCAAAGCGACAACTGGCCGTAACCCACAGACAGGCGAAGCGATCAAGATTCCTGCATCTGTTCAGCCAAAGTTCAAACCTGGTAAAGCATTGAAAGATGCTTTGAACTAAAGATTAGTTTGAAACAAAAAAATCCCCCGATTGGGGGATTTTCTAATTGGTATAATAACAATTTGATGTAATTGTTTCAGTGCCGGAACCGACACTGTCTGAAAATGTGCGCGTCGTTCCAGATGGGATATAGCATTCTGTGATGCTGGTTGCACCACTGGATGCCGTTGTGCCATATACGCCACCCGATGATGGGCAACGTGTGCATGTGCCCGAACACGTGCCGCCTAAGTTGGCCACCGGTGTACCATAATATCCTTGTTCGCACTTGCACGAATATGTTGAGCGGCACGTTACTAAATTAGCGCCACTGCTGCTGGTGGCACAGGTAACGGTTTCTGTTTTTGTTGTGACCAATATAATGTGATTGGCATCTGGTGAACCTACGGTTGTCCCTGTGCTGTCGCAACAGTTTGCTGTACACGCCAGATCATTTGTATTATATGTACATTTGCCACAACAGTTTTTTGCAGCATTGGCATTTACGGCAACCAACGCCACACACCCTGCGGTGATTAGTATTTTTTTCATTCCAATCCTCCTTTTTCATTTTTTTTGAATGAAAAAACCGTCGAAAAATTCAGACGGTTGGAGGTTCGAAACTATAATGTAGTAATAGTGTGGTGTATTCGTATATTCCACCAACCCTCTAACCAAAAGATTGGAGTCTTTTTTACGTCATCATGACGCTACATTAACGGGTTTCGACACCCCGACACAGGAACGCCCTATGTCGCCATAATGATAAATCATATCTTGACTTAAATGCAAGAAATTAAAAAATTTTTCTTTACATCGTTTTTTTTATTGAATACAATCAAAGCGTCAAACAAAAAAGGAAGGACAAATGGCAGAAAAATCTACAAAAAAACCAGTTGCAAAAACAGCATCTGCGAAAAAGACAGTTTCTAAACCTGCGCCGGCGAAAAAGCCAGTTGCAAAGAAAGCCCCTGCAAAAAAGCCAGCAGCCCCAAAGAAAGTTGTGGCTGCCCCTGTGGTTGAAAAGCATCCATGTGGTTGCGACCATGGCTGTGCATGCGGTGGCGATTGCGTATGCGCGAAAAAGAAATGCACATTTGGTCGTTTCTTGAAAAAATTAATCTTGATTTTGATTATTTTTGCATTGGGTTTTGCTGCGGCGAAAATGTGCTGCTGCAAAAAGGGTAAATTTGGCCCACGCCCAGAATTTGATAACGGTTGCTTGGTTGTAAAATGCCAAAAAATGGCAGAAATGATTCCAATGATGGACGTTGACCAAGACGGCTGTGTCACCAAAGAAGAATTCAAGGCCGCCAGAAAGCACATGCGTCATGGCCCACGCCCAGAAATGCCAGCAGAACCTGAAATGCCGGCACCTGCGCCACAGATGGCCGAATAAAACAAATTAAAAAATCCGCCAATTCGGCGGATTTTTTAATAATAATAACAATCCGATGCGTATGTGGCAATTCGTATTCGAACATCACTGTGTTCGCTGATTCAGGAACCTTTTCCCATATGTGGTATTACGATTGCATGCACAAATGAAAATGGTTATAATATTACTGTCTTATGGTAAGACATTTACAAACCTTGAAAAGGAGAAAACAGATGAGAGGACTTACAAACTATGTTCTTATACCATTGACGTTTATCGGCGCCCTGAACTGGGGGTTGATTGGTATCTTTGGTTTTGACTTGGTTGCGTTTTTATTTGGGCCGGCAACATTGGCCAGCAACATCGTATATGCGATAATCGGTATTGCGGCGTTGGTATGGCTGATATGGATGTTTATTGACCGTCCTGTGTCGCGTGACCGTTAAACACACTCAACAGTTTCATGTCTACGCCCCACACAAAATCGCGGGGCGTTTTTAATTCTGGTTTTCTGCAATGGTGCGTTCAAGGTCTGATTCGCCCCAGATGGTTATCCCCAACTGTTCTGCCTTGGTCAGTTTGCTGCCTGCATCGGCCCCTGCCAAGACAATGTCTGTTTTCTTGGACACACTGCCCACGACCGTTGCACCCAGTTTTTCCAGCAGTTCACGTGCCGCATCACGCGTATAGTTCGCCAATGTTCCCGTCAGGACAACCTTTTTCCCCGCCAACGGCCCATTATTACTTGCCGCGTCGGCAATGGCAGATTCGCGTACGGTTATATGTTGCAACAATTTATCTAATGCGCCTGCGTTATGTTCGTCGGCAAAGAACGATACAATTTCGTCGGCCATAACATCACCAATACCATCGATTGTCTTTAGCCGCCACACAGGGGCATTGCGCACCGCATCCAATGACCCGAATGCGCGCGCCAGAATCTTGGCGGTGACTTCGCCAACCTCTGGAATACCAATCGCAAACAATAATCTGTGCAGATCAATTTCACGTGCGCGCTGAATAGACGTGTTCAGGTTGGATACAGAACGTGCACCGAACCCATCTATCTGGACGATTTTGTCGCCATAATTTTCAATCAGTGTAAATATATCGGCCGGCCCTGTAATCCATCCCCGCCCGATAAAGGTTTCTAACTGTTTGGTCCCCAAACCATCAATATCAAACCCCTTGCGCGAAACAAAATGTTCCAGTTCGCCAATCAGTTGTGCCGGACACCCCAGTGTGTTTACACAACGACGTGCAACCATCCCAGATTCCTGCACTACGTTGCCACCGCACACAGGACACGTTGTTGGAAATGTAAATTCGACCGCCGTCGGTGCAGATTCGGCCACGCCGACAATTTGTGGTATAACATCGCCGGCACGCTGGACAATTACTTTGTCGCCGACACGCACCCCCAGACGTTTGATTTCATCGGCGTTATGTAATGTGGCACGCGACACGATAACACCACCAATGTTTATTGGTTCCAGTTCTGCCACCGGTGTCAAGACCCCTGTACGCCCAACCTGAATTGTTATGTCTTGCAACGTTGTTATGGCGCGCGCGGCGGGGAATTTATATGCCACTTCCCATCTGGGGCTGTTGGCACGACTGCCCATCTTTTCTTGGGTGGCAATATCGTTTACCTTGATAACCAGTCCGTCAATATCAAATGGAATATTGGGGCGTATCAACATGGTGTTGTTGTATACGGCCTGAATTTCATCCATATTATGGGCCAGATGCGCCCACGCGCGTGTTGTCTTGAATCCCCATGATTCCAGCACGTCAAAATATTCAGACTGTGTCGCAAATGTGCGATTAGATATTTCACCATACGTGTATGCAAATGCGCTTAACTTTCGGGTTGCAGTAATCGCAGGATTCAGTTGTCGCAACGATCCCGCCGCCGCATTACGTGGGTTTGCAAATTGCTTTTCAGATTCCGCATTTAAACTGATAAAGTCTGCGCGTGTCATATAGACTTCGCCACGCACTTCGACCACATCAGGAAATGTGCCAGACAGTTTTTGCGGAATATCAGGGATGGTTTTCAGGTTTTCTGTAATGTCTTCGCCTTCGACCCCACTGCCGCGTGTCAGGCCACGTACCAACACACCATGTTCATATCTGGCGGCGTATGAAACACCATCAACTTTCAGTTCTATGAACATATCTTTACTGGATAATTTGTTAAACCAGTCTGCGACTTCGCCTTCGTTAAACACATCAGATATGGACAGCATCGGCACCGTATGCCGGTGCGATTTGAATTTGCCAGACACCGCCGCCCCCACGTGCGTAGACGCACCCCCGATCGCCAGTTCCGGATATAATTCTTCGATTTCCAGCGCGCGTTTTTTTGCCGCATCATACGTTGCGTCATCAACGATTGGTGCATCGTTTTGATGGTATGCGACATCCCACGCTTGCAACTTTTTCAGTAAATCGGCGTGTTCAGACAAAATAAATAAATCGGGTATGTTTTTCATACCCGAATTATAGAAAAATTACATTTGCAATACAACGGAAAAAGAATCCGAATTACAGCCCGAATTTATATACCGCGCCAAAATATACTTCTGTGGCATCTGCATCCGTAATGGCGTGTTCAGCGCCGTTCAATTCATGTTCGACTTCGCCATAATATTGATACTTTACCCCCAGATTCAGGTCAACACGTTCATTCAAGGCAAAGTTCACGCCAATCATCGCACTGTATGACAAATCGAACACAGAATCAGACATGTGGCCGTATGGCGCATCAACATCCCCCCAGATTGTCGCAAAACCGATACCCAGTCCGACATATGGTGCAACGCTATCTGCGTATTCTTGGAACAGATAGACGTTCAGCATATTTGCCCACACGTCAAAGTCGTATTTTGTTTGGTGTCTTGTTTGACTGGCACCGGTGTACATTGTTTCAAATTCCAATTTAACAAAATCATTCAGGCGGTTGCCAACAACGGCCCCAAAACCAAAGTTGTCTTGGCGGATTGTTGCATTGCCTGCGCCATGAATGTCGTATTTGAATGAAATGCGTTCGTTTTTATGTATGCGAAATCCAACATAGTTATCGCGACGCGCCACAGGCATATCTGCATATCCATCATAAGAATCATATACGTCCGCGAATGCGGGGATTGTTATCAGTGTTGCCAAAACAAATATTAAATTTTTCATATTCCTTGCCCCATATTTTATGTGTTAAGATTATAATTATAAATTCTGGTAAAACGCAAGATGTTTATGCTACAATACCTATCATAACCAAGGGAAAGGGATTATACAGCGTGTCGCGTCGCACTGACAAAGATTTTCCGGATGAAAAACAACGCCTGTCATTTAAACGACGATTGGTGGTGTGGGCGTTAAACTTTATTTTGTTGGCTGGTGTTGCCGTATGTGCGTATGTTGCGATAATTTATCTGCGCATGCCATCGTTGGATGCGATATTGCACGAAACGCGACCGGCTGCGGTTGTATTTCTGGACAAAGATGCAAACGAACTGCGCAGTGCAAATCGAATAATGGGAACGCCGGTATCTGTTGAAACACTGCCCCCACATGTATGGCAGGCGATTGTCGCCATCGAAGACAAACGTTTCTTTTCACATGGCCCCATTGATATTCGTGGAATATCGCGGGCGGCTGTGTCTAATTTAGTACGTGGCCGTATGGCGGCCGGCGGTTCAACCATTACGCAACAAACGGCAAAAAACATATTTCTGTCCCGCGAAAAAAAGATTTCCCGCAAGGTGCAAGAGTTGATTTTGTCGTACTGGCTGGAAAACAGATTTAACAAGAATCAAATTCTGGATTTATACATGAACCGCGTATCATTGGTCGGCGGAATGCGTGGAATCGATGCGGCGGCGCGCGTTATGTTTGGCGTGCCAGCCAATAAATTAAGCGTTGGTCAGGCGGCCCAGATTGCCGCAATGTTAAAGGCCCCAACAACGTACAGCCCCCTGCGTAATCCGGACAAGAATATTGCACGTGCGCGCACTGTCTTGACAGAAATGGTACGTCAGGGCTTTATCACCGTAAATCAGGCGCGTGCCGCTGCGCAAAGTCTGCAGCCCGCCACCCCATCTGCGGACACGAATCTGTATCGATATTGGACAGACTTTGTGATGGATGAACTAAAATCGCGCATTGGTGAATTTGAATCTGATATGTATGTTTATACCACGCTGGACACGCAACTGCAGGATGATATTGCCGCAATTTTGCCGTCGCACGTTGGACAATATCAGGGGGCGGTGGTCGCAATCGAACCCAGTGGCGCAATCCGCGCAATGTCCGGCGGCACAGATTATCAGGCCAGTCAATTTAATCGTGCCACCGCCCCACGTCAATCGGGCAGTGCGTTTAAACCTGTGGTGTATTTGGTGGCGTTGGAAAACGGAATGACACCAGACACATATGTCAATGATTCCCCATTTGCAATCGGGGATTACAATCCAAAAAATTATAATGAACGGTATTATGGCGATATAACGTTGGCGACTGCCTTTGCCAAAAGTGTTAATTCTGTACCATTGAAATTGACCGAAACTTATGGAATTGATTCTGTGCTGTCGATGGCGGGACGTTTGGGTGTTGGCACCAAATTGCGACGTGAATATTCAACGGTCTTGGGCGCATCGGAAATGAGTTTGCTGGACCTGACCAACATTTATGCAGTGATATGGAACAATGGCCAGTCTGTACGGCCATATTCAATTACAAAAATCACCGATATGGCTGGCAACATAATTTATGAACGTAACCCATCAGATCCGATTGATGTCCTGCAACCCCAGACCGTTGCATATATGCAGGAATTGTTATCAGATGTGATTGCGGTGGGGGGGACCGGCGGTCGTGCGCGTACAGATGGGGTGCTGGGTGGAAAAACCGGCACCAGCAATGAAAATCGCGATGCGTGGTTTGTTGGCGCAACGCATGATATGATAATCGGTGTGTGGATGGGTAATGACGACTTTACACCAATGGATTCAAAAATAACCGGCGGTACAAAACCGGCCGAGATATTTCGTGCGATTGTCAGCCAGTAAACATTTATTTATATCACTATTTACAATTTAATTTACTTGTGTTATAACAACCTGTGCACAGGGCGACTGTGTTGGGCGTCGAAACCCTTGTTTAACATACGCGTCTGAACGGACGAAAAAATCTCCAACCTGCGGTGGTTGGAGGGCGGTGAATATATTGAATAAGCTCGCTTTCGTATGTTAATAGTTTCGAACCTCCAACCGTCATTCCTGTGGCGGTATTTTTTATAACGGAGCTAAAATCAAGATGAATAAAAAAGAACAATTCGCAGGGGCTTATGAAATTTTTAAAGGGCTAAGTGCGCAGGTTGACGGACGTCGCAAAATTTTGTCCGAACATTCGCCAGAAGCGCGGGCAGAAGATGCCGATATAATTTTATCAACCAAAGCCAAGGAATCAGCAACGCGCAAATTGTCAGACAGTGCGCCCGCAGATAAAAAAACAAAATACGAACAGTTTACAGCAACATATAAAAATATTAGGTTGTGGTTATATCTAAATGAAAAAAACAGATTTGTTGTGGCTTATAATCAGGCAAGAATCGGCAAACCGATTATGTTCAAAACAGAGTTATTTGACTATATACCTAAAATTCCATATGGGCATACACTAAATAGTCTGTTGGAAAAATATGCTGATATTCATCCGGACATGGTCGTGCAAGATGCCAATACAGGGGATTTTTATCTGCGCAAAATCGCATTGGGTTCTTTTATGGATTTTACGAATGATTTTATATCAAAACGCAAAGAACAAATACAAAACGGTTTGACCGCGGACACTATCTTACAAAAGTACTTGTTCACTAAAAACATAAGCGAAGGTTCGTTGGATAAAATGATACGTGAATTTGCTAAACAAAATCCCGATGCGGTTATGCCGACACCAAAGGTCGTCGCATTGGATGGCGGCAGGGTGCGCAGCAAAAAGGTCTATGCAATCGAGGGTTCTTATTTACAGGATTTTTTCAAATTTGCTGGCCTGACTGTCGTTGACAGACCGGTCGTGGAACCGCCAACCCAGCCGACACAGCCGAAAATTGACCCATCTGCATCGGGCTATAAAAACGACCCGACCCTGCAATCTTTGTCAAACCAAGAAATGGATGTGATTGCAACTCGATTGGCAGGGAAAAATATAACGGACGCAGATGCGGCAGATGATGCGCTTTTCAAAGAAATCGCACAAGTAATCGCCAGTCGCGACGACAGATAGGTGTCGCTCGAAAAAAGATTGATAAACAAAGGCTTTTATGCTAAAACAAGGGAAAAGTAATGTTAAAACAAAAGGATTTTTCAATGATGTTGCTGTGGTTTATGTGATGTTCCTTGATTTTGTAATTGGGGGGCAAAATATTAAGTTTTTTTACAAAAAAGGATAACATATGTTACGCAGAATCATTGGAAAATCAAAACAATCCAATAAAAATCTTAAATCCCAGAACGCAGTCTTGCCGCGTTCCCTGTGGAAATTTTACTTCAAATATGCGGTGTCGGGGTCGTGGGGTGCGCTGATTGCGTGGGCGATATTCTTTTTCATTGTGGCAATGGACGGTGTGTTATTCCCAAACTTTCAACGTTGGTTTATTGCATTGTTTGAAAATCCAATACCAACCGGTATGACATTTATGCAGCATGCGGCACCAACAATTATGTTAATCGTTGTTTTGCTGTTGATTATAGACGGCAGCGCACTGTTCCGCGGCATGTTTCATGCGCGTTGGTCTGCGCCGATAAAGAACAGAATATCTGTTGTTTTGAACGATTATATTCACGCCCAGTCTATGTCGTTTTGGACGGGGCGCATGTCGGGCAAGGTTCATACACAAATTCTGTATGTTGCGGACGGCTTTCAGGTTATTGATGATTTTTGGCGTATTTTTTGCATGCTGGCGGTCGTGTTTATCAACGTCGGATTGATATTGTCTATCAATAAGTATGTCGCAATTATATTTTGCATCGTTTTTGTGTTTCGTGCCGCGTACAGTTGGGCGATGGTAAAACCGATGCATCGCGCGTCCAAGGACGCGTCCGCCGCATCCAGTGAACTGTCCGGCCGTAATGTTGACAGTATCTCAAACTTTTCTGTGGTAAAACTGTTTGCAGGTGCTGCGCGTGAACGTGCCTATCTGGAACCTGCACGTCAGAAAAATATTATCGCGCGTATTCATTCTTTCTTTGTTCAACGCTTCTTTTGGGGCGTTCCAATGATTATCTGGGACATATGCTATGGCGCAACGTTAGTTTTGTGTGTATGGCTGTATATGCGCGGTGAAATTACAGTGGCCCAGATTGTTTTTACAAATTCTGTATTCTTTACTGTTATGGGAACAATTGGGGCGATTGTAAACCAAATTCCAAATATAACAGACAAATTAGGGGCTGCAACCAAGGCGTACAGTGAATTGGTTGTGCCGGTGGATGTTATGGATGCGCCAAATGCGCCGGCGTTGCATGTTTCGTGTGGTGAAATTGAATTTCGCAATGTTTCGTTCAAATACAAACACAAATGGGTTTTAAGAAACTTTAACCTGAAAATAAAATGTGGCGAACGTGTCGGATTGGTCGGCCCATCAGGTGCCGGCAAGACAACGCTGGTAAATTTGCTGATGCGATTTTATGATCCAAATTCTGGTGAAATTCTGATTGACGGCCAGAACATTCGCAACGTGACCCAAGATTCTTTGCGCGAAAATATATCGTTTATTCCCCAAGAACCGACGATGTTTAATCGCACACTGCGTGAAAATATTGCGTACGGTCGCCCCGATGCCACCAAACGCCAGATTCAAAACGCGGCCAAGCGTGCCGCCGCCCACGACTTTATTGTAGATACTGATAAAAAGTATGAATCAATGGTCGGCGATCGTGGTATTAAACTGTCGGGTGGCCAGCGTCAGCGTATCGCAATCGCGCGCGCATTCCTGAAAGACGCACCAATCTTGGTCTTGGACGAAGCAACATCTGCATTGGACAGCGAAACCGAGGTTTGTATTCAAAAATCGTTTGACGAATTGGCCGATGGACGCACAACGCTGGCGATTGCGCATCGTCTGTCAACATTGCGAAACATGGACAGAATTGTCGTCATCAAAGACGGCCATGTTATTGAACAGGGTACGCACAAAACACTGTATCGCAAACGTGGTGGCGAATATGCGCGCCTGTGGCGGATGCAGTCGGGCGGATTTATCCCAGAATAAAATAAAAATCCCATCATCACGATGGGATTTTTGTTAAAATCTGTTTTTATCGGTTGTGAAAATGTGATATACTGTAGGGTATGAGAAAAAGAATTATTACAGTTTTATCACTGATGTCATGCTGCGCCACTGTGCCGGCAATGGCAAATTGGCAGTATTCTGGCATCTATGTTGGCGATGGCTGGTACGAAGATGACGGTTCGCGCTTTATCATATCTGCACGCGGTGGTGCATCTTTTGGTATGGGGTCAATCGAAAACAATATCGGTGCTGCAACGGCGGGATACTATATCGATGAAACATCATCGGTCATTGCACCCGAAGGGCAATGCCTATTGTATGGCACATGTGATGGTTGGACATACGCAGGTTATGCCGAATTGGGCAAATTACCCGCGGCCAAGGATTTTGAAAGTTTTTCATTTGCCGCCGGTGCCAGTGTCGGTTGGACGATCCCAAATCGTCCACAATGGCGGCTTGAGGCCGGATGGGATCACATCGCAGAAAGCGACTATAACGCATCCCCAATGTTTCAGGGTGATGTTGAATTGATTGGTGGCGACATCAGTGGTGTTGTTGCCGATATAACCAGCGGTTCGGTTCATTCAAAGATAACAACCGACATCATCAGCGTTATGGCGTTTTATGATTTCTTTGATGGGATTAGAAAGCCAACACGCGATATTATTCCATACATTGGGTTTGGTATTGGATACGCAGACACAAAAACAATTTTGAACTTGGCCGATCCATACGGCGACATCAAATTCCAAGATGAATTCAAAGACTATGGCGACGTGGTCGAAGTTAACGGCTATCCCTTGGTTGACAGTTTTTATCGTTCTGAACATAATACATCTAATGTCGCGGGTTTATTGGCGTTGGGGTTGTCTTATGGTATCACCGAAACGTTGTTTATGGATTTTGGGGTGCGTGCGGCATATCTGCCACGTGTTAAGTGGGAACTGACCAATGTCGACGATACACGTCAACGCGAATTTTTCAGCGCAGAAAATATGATATACATCAATGCATTGCTGGGGCTGCGGTTTGAATTTTAATTACATCCCCCAACTGGGGGATTTTTATTATTCACTTGATTTTAGATGTAAATGAACTATTATATTACAGCAAAGGCGAGAGAATACATGAACGCCACGCGTTCTGTACGGATTAAATCCCTATGTTTTTATTGATGATAATAAACTACCATGGGGTGTGTACCGCGCGACCCACAGATTCACTACGGATAAAGACCATAAACAATCAGTCTTTATTGGCAATGAATTTTGACGGTCGCGCATAATATGAACCTAAAAAAAGGAATATAAATGGTAAAAGTTAAAGAAAAAAAGACTGCGCCAACCAAAGGCGCCGCGCCCAAGACACCAAAGGCAATCAAGGGCATGAATAAACATGAAACAGATGCCAACGATGACAAGATTTATTTTATGGCATTGGGTGGATTGGAACACATTGGCCAGAACATGTACGTTTACAAGTACAAGGGCAAATATCTGGTTGTTGACTGTGGTATGGGCTTCTTGGACGAAGAAATTGGCGCAGGCGACGTTCAATACTGTGATACAACATGGCTGGAAAAACGCAAGAAAGACGTTGTTGGTTTTGTTATTACACATGGCCACGAAGATCATATCGGTGCGCTGAAATATATTTGGCCAAAATTCAGAAAGCCAATTTACTGCACTCGTTTTCCTGCGGAAATTCTGCGTCAGACGTTTGCAGGGATTGAAATGGATTTTGACCCTGTCAAAGACATCGTTGAATTTGACCATAATGGCGCAACGTTGGATTTGAATCCGTTCACCGTTGAAACGTTTCACGTTACCCATTCTGTCCCCGAAGCGCAGATGTTAATCATCAGCACTGGTGCCGGCAAGATTTTGCACACTGGCGACTGGACATTTAATGATGATATTCCAATCGAAAATCCAACAGATTTTGCGCGCTTGTCTGAAATTGGGTCTGATCCAAAATTACTGGCGTGTATGTGCGATTCCACAAACTCTTCACGTCAGACAAAACAGATCACTGAAACACAGGTTCGCGAAAGCCTGACAGAAATTATGAAGAACGCCCCTGGGCGCGTTTTGGTCACCGGTTATTCGCGCAGTCTGGCACGTATGAAAATGTTTTCTCAGGCCGCGCGTGCCGCCGGTCGCGTTGCCGCCATCAAGGAACGCAGTAATCCAAATCCTGTGCCATATGTCGGATTGCCAGAATTTCGCGAAATGGGTATTAAGTTTGGATATTTGAACAAGGATGATGTTTATCTGCACAGCGAAATTAAAGATTTGCCGGCAGAAAAACAGGCAATATTCTTGACCGGTTCCCAAGGGGAAAAGTTCGCAATGTTAACACGTCTGTGTCATGGTCAGGTCAAAGAATTAAAACTGCAACCAACAGACACAGTTGTGTTCAGCGCAATCATCATCCCTGGGCGTGAACAGGATGTTTCATACCTGTATAACAAATTGGCGCGTATGGGTGTAAAGACACATACAATCTTTGATACCGATAATCTGCACGCCAGTGGCCACGCCGGTCGTCCGGAATTAGAACGCTTTTATGACATGGTGCATCCACAGGTGTCGATACCAATGCATGGCGATTATATAAACGAAATGCTGAACGGCAAAATGGCGATGGAACGCGGCGGTGCCAAACATATGATGGTCGTTCATAATGGTGAAATGATTGCGTTGGCCGATGGTGCCGAACCATATGTTGCTGAAACAATCGAAACCAGTTATGTCGTTATGGAAGGCGAAACAGAACGCAGTGCCAACGACCAAGTTTACAAAAACCGCAAGAAAATCGCATCTAATGGCGCGGTGTTTGTAACACTGCCGGTGGACAAGCGTGGTTTCTTGAAAGGCGTGCCCGAGGTTTCCAGTGCCGGTATCTTTGAAACAGACGAAACCGGTTTCATGAAACGCCAGATTCAAATCGAAATCACTCGTGCGATTGACGGCTTAAGCAAGGCAGAACGCAAGGATCGCAATAACCTGATTCGCGCGGTTCAAATCGCATCTAACAAGGTTGTTCGTGCATCGCTGGGTGCTGATAAAAAACCACAGTACAGCGTACACTTTGTTCAGAAATAATTTGTCTGAATTTTGACCACAAAAAATAATCCCCCATATTTTTGGGGGATTTTTATTATCTTCCTTTCAGGATTCGTGCCTTGCTCTTGTCCCATTCGCGGCGTTTTATTGTTTCGCGTTTGTCCACTTTGTTTTTACCATAACCAACGCCCAACAATACTTTCAGTTTGCCACGATTGTTAAAGTACAATTTTAATGGCACAATCGTCGCGCCTTTTTCCTGCAATTTACCAATCAGCCGATTTATCTGATTACGATGCAATAATAATTGGCGGCTGCGTCTTTCGTCAAAGTTTACAATTCGCGCCGCAGTTGGCAATTTCTGAATTTCAACGCCTGCCAACCACAGGTTATCGCCGCGACGCTGAACAAAGCCATCAACAATCGTAACCAGTCCATATCGAACAGATTTTATTTCTGCACCGGTCAATGAAATTCCGGCCTCTATTGTATCTTCGATAGAGTAATTAAACCGCGCCTTGCGATTTTCAGAAACCTGACCAGATTTAATAATTTGACGTACCATAATGCGCACATTTTATACCAACAAACCAACAAATGCAAATTTTATATATTGCATCCAAAAACATATTGCAAAAATCCGTCAAACGCGCTAAAATATGCGGTGTAGACAAGATTAACAAACGCCGAATCCAATGGGACGATTGTTATCGGCAAAATATTCAAAAATTTAATCCCAGATTTCTGCATTTTTTATCCCTCTTTTTGTGCCGAATCTAAACGTCGGTTTGGGGTTGGCAATGGTCATATCTTCATCCGCACATGCGATTGTATCATGTCTGTCTCTTGAAAGCTGCTCGGTGTCCTTGTGGGATGGTGCTTGTTGTTGTCCAACTGGGTCTACTGGTACCACGTATTCTTGCCCATCTGGTTGGACAATAAACAGCAGCAAAACATCATGTGATCGCAGCAGTGAAACAGGTTCAGACAGTACTGGCTCATACACCCTGACATACACATCATGCAGCCCAACGCAAAGTACATATGATTGCTATCGTACCACACCGGCCAGCAGTACCACGTCGCACTGCTATTGCCAAACAACACAGAATTAAAAAAATGCCCCATTTGGGGCGTTTTTTATATCAGCGCACTTCCTGTCATTTCAGATGGCTGTGGAATACCCAATATCTTTAGTATTGTTGGTGCAATGTCGGCCAGACCACCATCGCGAACCGCCGGCGCATCATCGGCCACCACAACCAGATTCACAGGATTGGTTGTATGTGCCGTCCAAGGCAGGTTATTCACATCGTCCCACAATTTTTCTGCGTTCCCATGATCGGCTGTAATCAGTACCACGCCGCCCAATGCCAATGTTGCCGGCACGATTTTTGCCAACTGGGCATCCAGTGTTTCCATCGCGCGAATTGTGGCGGCTTCGTTCCCCGTATGTCCAACCATATCGCCATTGGCATAGTTCAATATAACAACATCAAAGTCGCCCAAGATTGGCAACAAAGCATCTGTAATTTCTGTGGCAGACATTTCTGGTTTCATATCAAACGTTGCAACATCTGGCGATGGTATCAGAACCTTTTTGCCACCATCAAAATCGATATGTCGTTCTGCGTCGAAAAAGTACGTCACATGATTATATTTTTCTGTTTCTGCAATACGCAACTGGCGCAGACCATTTGCTGCCAACACATCGCCCAATGTATTTTCCACCACCACATCCGGCAACAGGGCAGGGCATACCTCGTTTAGTCCTTCGCCATATTGTGAAAAGCACAATATGTGCGCCCCTGTTTTGACAATTTCGCGCATTATCTGACGTGCGCGGTCGCTGCGATAATTCCCGAACAAGAATCCGTCTTGTGGTCTGATTGCAACATCGCCGTCAATAACGGTTGGTTTTATAAATTCATCTGTTTCACCACGTGCATATGCCGCCGCCAGTGCCGCATCAATCGTTGGTGCGTGATATTCTGCCTGTGCGCATGCGATTGCGTTAATGGCCAACTGTGTGCGGTCCATGTTCTGATTTCGATCCATTGCATAATAACGCCCCGTCAGTGTGCCCCAAAACACCCGACCGTCGGCCAGTGCGCTGCCCAATTTTTCTTGAATCAGTTTGATATATGTTTCCGCCGACTGGGGCAGGGTATCGCGCCCATCTGCGATAAAGTGCATACATACGCGCAGGCCCACACGAACAATGTATTCAATAATTGTCAGAATATCGTTTACATCTGCATGAACACGCCCATCAGACATCAGTCCGGCGACATGCACAATTCCGTTATCTGTTTTTACGTCGCTTATAAATTTTTGCAGTGCTGCATTGTTGTCCCAATCTTCAATCTGAAAACGCCGCAGGAATTGGTTAACAACACGTCCTGTGCCGATTGTAATATGGCCGACTTCGGAATTTCCCATTGTCCCATCAGGCAGACCAACCGCCGTACCACTGGCGTTCAGTTTTGAATGTTGATATTTTTTTAATAAATCATTCCAAAATAGCATTTTTGCCTGACATACCGCATTATGTGCACAATCTGCACTGATTCCAACACCGTCCATAATACATAAAACCACAGGTTTTTTCATAACTAATTCCCCTATCTTTCTTAATTCAAGGTATCATAACCGTTTTTTAATTGCAAAAGCAAAAGAAAAATTGTATAAATCAGACCACAGGAAGAGTTTCATATCGGAGATTAAAATATGAGTGGAAAACCCTATACCCCCAACGCAATCGACGAACATATTGGCCAGCGTATGCAACTGCGTCGTGTTATGATGGGCCTGTCCCAGAAAGATTTGGCAAAGTTATGTGGTGTCACATTTCAACAGATACAAAAGTATGAATGTGCCGGAAATCGTATTTCTGCATCGCGCTTGTTTGAATTAAGTGCCGCGCTGGAAACGCCTGTATCGTTTTTCTTTGCGGGACTTCCTGGGTATATGGAACGCGAACCACGCAATGGCAAATTACCCAAGGTACGTGTCGGCGACCAAGATGTGTCGGATCCATTGGCAAAAAATGAGTCTTTGCAGATTATCAATCTGTACTGGAAATTGCCATCAGATGCCCAGCGTGAAACAGTGATGAAGTTGTTGCGCGCACTGAACGGACAAGAATAAAAAACAAAAAGGGGAAACAGTATCATGTGGATTTCAATCGCAGTTGTTGCAATTATTTTGTTGTATTTTATTGCTGTATACAATGGCTTGGTCGCACGCCGTAATCAGGCACGCGAAGCGTGGGCCACAATCGACACACAATTAAAACGTCGTTATGATTTAATTCCAAATTTGGTTGAAACGGTTCGTGGTGCGGCCAAACATGAATCTGAAACATTGTCTGCGGTGACCAGTGCGCGCAATGCGGCGATGGCGGCAAATGGCCCCACAGGTGCCGATGCCCAGAACAAATTGACACAAACATTGAAAAGTCTGTTCGCCGTTGCCGAAGCGTACCCAGATTTAAAGGCGAATCAGAACTTTTTGGAACTGCAACGTGAATTAACCGACACAGAAACCAAGATTCAGGCGGCGCGTCAGTTTTATAATACTGTTGTCATGGCACTGAACACCCAGATTGAACAGTTCCCATCAAACATCGTGGCACGTATGTTTGGAATTCTGCCAGAAAAGATGTTTGAAATTGACGCGGCGGAAAAGATTGCACCACAGGTTAAGTTCTAATGTTGCAAAACTTTACACTGCATACCCATACGAATTTATTCGATGGCAAAAATACTGCCACCGAAATGATTGACACTGCGCAACAGTGTGGAATGGTGGCGATTGGCATATCTAACCATTTTATTGTGCATCCTGATATTGTTGATACACCGTCGTACGCCGCCGCACTGCGTGGTGGTTATGCCCACATGTATATGAACAATTTTGACGGCGCAATAAATGAATTCAAACAACATTATGACGAATTGCGCCGGATTGCCCAGCACGCGTCTATTAAAATTCTTTGCGGGATGGAGGTTGATTTTTTCAATACCGCCGCATGGCGCCGCGGCTTTGAACGCGCACTAAAGGTATTACAGCCCGATTATATCATCGGTTCTGGTCATTTTGTTGAATACAATGGTCGCCTGTGCAATATTCACGATATGGCAAACGCCGATGACGATGCGCGCGACGAAATGTTAACACTGTATTGGACCAAGATTCAGCAAATGGCCCAATCTGGAATGTTTAACTGGTTGGCGCACCTTGATTTGCCTAAAAAGCGCGGTCTGGGGCGTGATGCGCGTTGGTTTGATACAGAATGCCGTACGGTTGATGTGATTGCCAAATCTGGGGCGCGACTGGAAATCAATGCCAAGGGCTTTGTATTGCCGTACAACGAACCATACCCATCTGGCCGAATATTGAATCAGGTTGCCGCTGCAAATATTCCTGTTTTAATCAGCGATGATGCCCACGCAGTGGATCAGGTCTGTCGTAATTTTTCAGATGCAGAACATTTTGCGCAGCAATGTGGCGTGAAAAACATGCTGTCATTGCAGAAAATACTTGATTTTTCAAATTAAAACCTATAAACTATGCCCCGCTGGGTAATCAGAACTGATTAAGCAATGGTGCTTTTTTGGTCCCATATGTGATAAGGAATCTGTAAAAGTACTCGGCACCTAAAAACCAAAAACAAAAAGGAAAACAAAAATGGCAAGAGCAGGCGCAAAGCGCAGCACACGCAAATTAAAGATTGCACGTTCATTGGGCGTGAATCTGTGGGGTCAGGCGAAATCCCCATTTAACAAACGTAAATACAAACCTGGTCAGCATGGCCCAACATCACGTGGTGGTAATTCATCCGACTACGCAAAACAGATGCGTGCCAAGCAGACATTAAAGGGCTATTATGGCAACGTTGGCGAAAAGAAATTCCGCAAATATTATCTGGAAGCGGCCAATATGAAGGGCGACACCCCAGAAAACTTGATTGGTTTGTTGGAACGTCGTTTGGATGCTGTTGTATATCGTGCAAAGTTGGCACCAACTGTATTCTCTTCACGTCAGTTGATCAGCCATGGTCACATCAATGTTAATGGCAAACGCGTAAAAATCGCATCTTATCAGGTAAAACCTGGCGACGTTATCACTGTCAGCGAAAAGGCAAAACAGATGCCATTGGTTGTTTTGGCGTTGGAATCAGCCGAACGCAACTTTGCAGACTATGTATCGGTTGACAGCGCAAACTTCACCGCGACATTTGTCCGCGTTCCTGCGTTCGAAGACGTACCATATCCGGTTCAGATGTTCCCAGAATTGGTCGTCGAATTCTATTCTCGTTAATCGAAACGGAATACAAACAAAGATCCCCGCAGGGCGGGGATTTTTGTTTTAGGGTAATATGCAACAGCATGAAACGACAACACTGCGCCAACAAAAAATCCCACCATTTGGTGGGATTAAATTTATCATTACCAGACGCTGCATTATTTCTTTGCAGATGCAGCCATTGCCGCGGCCTTGGCTTTTTCGTCTTCTTCCATTGGCATTTTACCGCCGATTGTGGCGAACGCCAATTCTGCCTGATGCAGACCCAATTCAACGCCTGCTGGCAATACCAGATCAGAACCATGAACCACGTCGCCGATTGTCAGGTTGACCAAATCGATAATGATTTTTTCTGGGATAACATCAACCAACCCACGCAGTGCAACCTTACGTACCGCAAAGTTCAATGTACCACCCAATTTCAACCCCTTGGATGTTTCTGCGTTGATAACTTCCACAGGAACAACCACGTTAACTGGCTTTTTAACGTCGATACGTTTAAAGTCTGCGTGAATTGCCGCGTCTGACACAGGATGATACTGAACGTCCATCAACATTGCGTCTTCGGTACCTGCGGATGTTTTGATTTGGAACAATTTTGTCCGCAAACCCGCTGTCTTCAACAGCATTTCAAATTCGCGACCGTTCAATTCGATTGCGACTGGTGCTTTCTTTTCACCATAGATAACGGCGGGGATATTTTTGTTATTGCGGATGCTACGTGCGGCCCCCTTGCCGGCAACGTTGCGAATTTCTGCATTTAATTCAATAGCCATTTTTAATCCTTTTATAGCATTTGTTTTATGTTTCACATTGCCTCCAAGGGTGCAATGCGTCGCGTATTATTACCTAAAATTTGCTACAAATCAAGTAAAAACATAATGAAAGTAATATATATGACCTAAATTTTCTGCAGAATTAAAAATCGTGCGCGACCATACGTTTTATCGCGTAATACCGACCAAACATTTTCATTGGGATTTATCTGGTTCCCGACTTCTTGTTCCCAAATGACGATTGTGCCAGTTTGTGCAATTTTTCCCAAACGTGCCATCAAACTGCGCCCCAAATTTGATTCGGAATAGGGCGGATCAATAAATATCAAATTTGCCTGTGGCGCTATTTTATTTGCCGCCGCAACGGCATCGCCTTGGATTACAGATGCCTGTGAACCGGCACCCAGTGCCATTAAATTATCACGAATTGTCTTTACAGACGATGGCGCAACATCGGTCAGGAAAACCCGCGCCCCCGCATATCGCGACAAACACTCTAGCCCAAACGCCCCAGAACCTGCAAACGCATCCCATACAATCAATGGCGTGGCCGGATTGATGATTCCAGATTCTAGCATGTTAAACAGTGCAATTCGCGCACGATTTTGTGTTGGGCGTGCATCTGGCGGCAACTGTAATTTTCGTCCACGAAATTGTCCTGAAATAATTTGCAATTTTGAATCCATACTATAAAGTATAAAGTATGAAATTCATGAATCAAGCCATTATTTGCGCCAAACGCGCCGCCGCCCATGATGATGTGCCAATCGGCGCAGTCATTGTGCATGCCGGCAAAATTATTGCGCGCGGTGAAAATCAGGTGCAACTGCGCAAAAATCCAACCCTGCATGCCGAAATTGTTGCGATAAATCGTGCGTGTAAAAAACTGGGAACCAAATTTTTGGACGATTGCGATATTTATGTGTCGCTGGAACCATGTGCAATGTGCGCAACCGCCATATCTTTTGCGCGCATAAAAAACGTTTACTATGCCGCCACCGACGAAAAGGGCGGGGGCATAACATCGAACGCACGCGTCTATGACACAGATCGCCACCTGTGGCACCCCAACGTATATCAGGTTCCCGAACTGGCCCCCATATCGGCCCAGTTGTTGCGCGACTTTTTCGCACAACGCCGCAATAAGAAATAAAAAAAGAACCCGCCAAATTGGCGGATTCTTTATTCTTGTGCATTTTATTATTTCTTTTCAGAAAAGTCTGCATCAACTGTACCATCGTCATTTTTCTTGTCTTCGGTACCTGCATTGGCGGCTTGTTCGGCCTGTGCGGCTTTATAGACCGCTTCGCCCAACTTCATCGCCTTTTCAGACAATGCATCTGTCTTGGCTTTCAAGGATTCCGCTGTTGCATCTGCCTTGGCCAATTCGTCTGCCAATTCCTTTTTGGCATCTTCGATTGTTTTCTTTTCTTCCTCAGAAATCTTGTCGCCATGTTCCTTCAGCGATTTTTCAATGCTAAAGATTGCGGTTTCTGCAGTATTTTTCGCCTCTGCCAATTCGCGTTTTAATTTATCGGCTTCGGCATTGGCTGCGGCTTCGTCAACCATACGTTTGATTTCATCTTCGGACAAACCGCCATCTGATTTAATCGAAATCGTCTGTTCTTTGCCGGTGCCTTTATCCTTGGCAGACACATGAACGATACCGTTTGCGTCAATGTCGAACGAAACTTCAATCTGTGGCATCCCACGTGGGGCAGGGGCAATCCCTTCCAGATTAAACTGGCCCAACAGTTTGTTGTCCGCCGCCATGTCGCGTTCGCCTTGGAATACGCGGATAGTAACCGCAGACTGATTATCTTCGGCGGTACTGAACACCTGTGATTTCTTGGTTGGGATTGTGGTATTGCGATCAATCAGACGTGTAAATACGCCGCCCAATGTTTCAATACCCAACGACAGTGGTGTCACGTCCAACAGCAAGACATCTTTGACATCGCCCTTCAGAACGCCACCTTGAATCGCTGCGCCCATACCAACAACTTCGTCTGGGTTAACGCCCTTGTGTGGTTCGCGACCAAAGAATTCTTTAACTGTTTCTGCAACCTTTGGCATACGTGTCTGACCACCGACCAAGATAACTTCGTTAATCTGTGATTTGTCCAAACCGGCATCTTTTAATGCTTTTTTGCATGGTTCGATTGTACGTTCAATCAGATCCGCAACCAAAGATTCCAACTTGGCACGTGTCAACGTGGTGTTAAAGTGCTTTGGTCCTGTCGCATCTGCGGTCAGGTATGGCAGGTTAATATCTGTGCTTGTCTTGGATGACAGTTCGATTTTCGCCTTTTCTGCGGCTTCCTTTAAACGCTGCAACGCCAATTTGTCGCCTGACAAATCAATGCCCGACTGTGCTTTAAATTCTGCAATCAGGTGTTCCAAGATGCGCGCGTCAAAGTCTGAACCACCCAGCGCAGTATCACCGTTTGTGGATTTCACTTCGAATACGCCATCGATAATTTCCAAGATAGAAACGTCGAACGTTCCACCGCCCAAGTCATAAACTGCGATAACGCCGTCTTTGCCTTTGTCTAAACCATATGCCAACGCGGCGGCTGTTGGTTCATTGACGATACGCAAAACATTCAGGCCTGCGATACGTCCTGCATCCTTGGTTGCCTGACGCTGGGAATCATTAAAGTACGCAGGGACAGTAATAACTGCATCTGTAACTGTTTCGCCCAGATACGATTCTGCATCTTTTTTCAACTTTGCCAAAATCATCGCAGAAATCTGGGATGGTGCATATTTTTTACCATCCATTTCAACCCATGCGTCGCCATTGTCGCCCGCCACAATTTTATATGGCACGCGTGCTGCGATTTCTTTTACCGCAGGGCTGTCAAAACGCAATCCCATCAAACGTTTGATTTCATAAATTGTATTTTCAGGATTTGTTACCGCCTGATTTTTTGCGGTAATACCGACCAACTGTTCGCCACCAGATGTCAATGCAACAACAGATGGTGTTGTACGCTGTCCTTCGGCATTTTCGATAATTTTTGGGTCAGAACCATCCATGAACGCCATGGCTGAATTCGTTGTCCCCAGATCAATACCAATTACTTTTCCCATGTTTTTCACTCCTATTAGAAATTTGCTTACCCACGATATAGTTAATCAGAAAATGATTTCAAGTGGCAACAGACATATTTTCTTAAAATCCATCATGATAATCGCGCTTGCAAAAAATTATATTGCAAAAAATCGCCAAAGACGCTAGAATATACGGTGTACAAGGTAAAAATAACTGCCGAATCCAATGGGACGATTGTCTTCGGCAATACTCTCAAAAATTTAATCCCAGATTTCTGCATTTTTTATCCCTCTCTTTGTGCCGAATCTAAACGTCGGTTTATCTTTGGCGATGACAATAACCTCGGCCAACGCGACATCTGATGGGTGCACATGGGCCGGAGATTTTTATGCGTGCCTTATTACACGCATGATAGATTTGTGTCAGAACAATAATGAGTGTTATGGCTATGACGAATTAGTTATGTTTGAATCACATAAAGATGAAGTAATCAGTTTCTGTCTTGGCGATATTGGTGGATGTGTCGGTTATGCGTGCAGTTTTTTTAATAGTTATAGCGATATGATGGCGCAAGATGCAGCTACGTATGCGACATCTTACACTTATGACTTGATCCATACTAGTGGTGAAATTCTTTTGGTGTCGCAGCGCGCCATTGAATTGGGTGTCATTGATACCTTGCTTAGCTACGGTGTATGTTGGTGTGATGATACGACAACTGAATACCTTGTTCCAAGAAGCTCATTCGGGGCGGGGTTAGTATGCGAAAAATGTCCCGATGGTGGAACCGCAGACGCAAGTCATACCAATTTCACCTCTTTTCCAGTAGGAATAGAATCTTGCGTGCTTACTGGCAACGTTCCATTCACAGATACAATCGGCAGTGGCTATCAAGCAGGTCCATGTCCATATGTCCCCAGCAGCAGCGACTGGTCGTCAAACGATCATTAATAATAAAATCAGCCGCTGGTTTGTTGTCAGAGTTAAAAAATGCGGCGTCTGCCGCATTTTTTCTTATATTACAATCTTTGGGTACAACCGCTGTACATTGTCCATCAGTATTGTTTCTAATTCGTCCAAGGGAATGTTTTTTATTTGGGCCAACATTCGCGCCGTTTCAATAACCATTGCCGGTTCGCACGTCTGGCCGCGATATGGCACCGGCGCACAGTACGGCGCATCTGTTTCAATAACAATCCGGTCTGTTGGTATCTTGGCAAATGTTTCGCGCAGGTCTGGCGCGTTCTTGAATGTTAAAATCCCACTGGCTGAAAAAAAGAAACCGCGGTCCAACATCTTCTTGGCCAAATCCCACGAACTGGTAAAGCAATGCATAACACCGCCCACATCGCCATTCAGAATCGCGGCGGTATCTTCTTCGGCATCGCGCGTATGAATTGCCACCGGTAAATTATGTCGTTTTGCGATTTCTAACTGCTGCTCAAACATTTTGATTTGTTGGTCGCGATTGTCGTCGCGCTGATGATAATCCAGCCCGATTTCACCAACACCAACAACGCGCGGATTATTCAACACCGCATCGGTCAGGTGTGTATCCACATCCATCGGTGCATATTCTGGGTGAATCCCGACGGTGCAGTATATATTACTGTGTGTGTTGGCCAAATTCAATGCCGCCGGAATATCGTTTGGATCTGCGGTTGGGCATATAATCATACCAACGCCGGCATCTGCGGCACGCGCAATTATTGCGTTGCTGTCCACCCCGCGACAGTAGTCGTCTGTCAGGTGGCAATGTGTGTCTATAAACATTTCTTGATTTCCATTATAATTTTAAAAATTCCAATTTCTGGTTCCAGATTTACATTCCGCATGTCTGCAATCGCATGTGTTGCGCGCGGATACAGGTCTGCCAAACCATGGGATGCAATCGCATCCAGCAAGATTCCATGTAATTCAGGGGCAGGGGCAATTTTTTTTGCCACGTTCATTACATCTGCACTGTTGGCGTGATTGTTTGCCAACAATTCCATCAGTTCAGCATAAATCACATCGCCACCCGATGTTTTCAGGTTTGCGATTTTACCAAAACTGCCATTGGCCAACCGCAATGTTTCAGTGCTGACTTCGTCGTCCGGTATGAATTTTGCGCACAGTTCGCGCAGTTGCGAAATCGTCAACGGCCGCATTTTTTCAACGCGCGCACGCGAACGCACCGTCGGCAGAACGTTTGCCAACTGATGCACCACCAATAAAAACAGTGTTTTTGCCGGCGGTTCTTCTAATAATTTCAGTATTGCATTTGATGCCGCTGTATTCAGTTGATCCACAGAATCAATCAATACCACACGCCAATCGCCCGACATTGACGACATCTGCATCTTATCAATCATTGCGCGAACCGTATAGACCGAAATTACCTTGCCGTCCGGTTTTGGTTTGCCGTCCTTGTCGATATTTCTTTCTTGGTCAATGATAAAGAAATCCCCAACATTACCATACACCATTTTTGCAATTTTATATGCCAATGTTGCCTTGCCGATACCTTTTGGGCCTGTCAGCATCCACACTGGATGTATCGGATGTGTGTCCCGATTGTCCCACGCGTCCATAAAACTGCGCAGCGTATCCGCATGCCCGACCAGTCGTTCATTTTCCATCGGATGCGGAAATTGGTATTCCGCAGATTGTTTTTTTCGCGGTGCCATATCTTATTCCCACCCAAACATAACTTTGATATTTTTAATAATACGCCCAACAAACTGGATTTTGCCAACTTTGTCTTTTGCAATCAGTGGCGCACGCGCAATCACATTGCCATTTTGTTCGGCAATCAGTTGTCCAATCTCGTCCCCTGCGCGCACCGGTGCCATCAACGGTTCGTCATATCGTGCCAGAACGCGAACACCTTTCAATCCTGCTTCCTTGTCCACCGTAATCGCAAAAGGTTTACCAACGGTTGCAACAACGGTTGGTTGGCGACCATACCACACAGGAATCTCGGCAACCGCGTCATTTGGACTGTAAAAGACTTTGTTTGTCGTTGTTGCAAAACCATGTTCTAACAGTTTTTTCATCTCGCCTGCCAATGCTTCGTGTCCTTTGCCGTTAAAGCCATTTATGACCCCAATCAATCGCCGTCCACCAATCTTGGCACTGGCCACCATGCCATAACCGCCATCCGCAGTGTGTCCTGTCTTTAAACCGTCTGCGCCACGCATATTAAACAACAGTTTGTTATAATTTACCGTATGTGTCCGCCCCCATTCACGACACCAATCTGTCTGATGTTCTTTGAATTCAAATCGTTTGGTTGCAAACATCGGATAAATATCTGGGTAATCTGTAATCAAATGTTCTGCCAAGATTGCCAATTCACGACTGGTCATCAGGTTGTTTGGATCCGGCAATCCACTGGCGTTGCCAAACGTAGACTGTTCCATTCCGATACTGCGCGCTTTCTTTTCCATCATCGCAGTAAAGGCGGATTCACTGCCGGCTAACTTTTCCGCCACCACCACAGACGCATCCCCACCCGACAACACAATCAGTCCCAAAATCAAATCGCGCACACTGATTGTCTGACCCGCGGTCAGGCAAATTTTACTGGCTGGATACCATTCAGGGCGGTTATAGTCCGCATTTTCACCCACCGGAAAGCGCGTGTCCATTGTTATATTTCCGGCCTTTAATTCGTCAAACAGCACCGCCAACGTCATCAACTTAATCATAGAAGACGGCGGCATCAACGTGTCCGCGTTTTTGGCAACAATCTCTGCCCCAGAATCATAGTCAATCAAAAAGGCAGATTTTGCCTTGGTCTTGAATTCACCGGCGTTCGCTGCACCTGCAACCAACGCCAAAAAAACAGCAATAATTTTCTTTTTCATGATTTTGATATTAACAATTCTAAATTACTTTGCCAATAAAATAATCGCCATCAACATCGATCAGTTTTACATCACAAATCGTTCGCGCGGGCAGGGTGGTCCCCTCAATTCGTACAGGAATATCGTGCGGGCATCGGGCCATATTGTTTTCTTCGACCAAAACCTGAACTGTATTTCCGATTTGCGCCCCCATAAAATCTGATCGGTTTTTATTTGCTAAATCATCAATAATTTTCACACGTTTTTTTGATACAGACCTGTCAACCTGTTCCGGCATATATGCCGCAGGCGTGTCTGGACGTGGTGAAAACGGAAAAGCGTGAATTTTTATTGGTTTTGTTTCTTGTGCCAACGCAACAGTTTCGTTAAACAATTCGTCTGACTCGCTGGGGAACCCACAAATTATATCCCAACTGAATGTAATTTTCCCGCATGCGCGTTCTACCAAATCACGTACAGTCTGGGCTGTATGTCGCCGCCCCATGGCACGCAAAATTGGATTTGAACCCGACTGCATTGAAAAGTGCATGTGTGGCATCATTCGTGGTTCACGCAGTATCAAATCAATAATGTTTTTTACATCTGGCACCGCCGGATCAACAGATGACAGGCGCAACCGTTGAATCTCTGGCACATCGTTCAACAGTCGCTGACACAACCCAGACAGCATTATTACCTGATTGTCTTCTTGGCGTACATACGACGCAATATCAATTCCGGTCAGTACGATTTCGCCAAATCCGTCGGCCACCGCCGCGCGTACATCTGCCAATATGGCATCATATTCAAACGACACAGACGGCCCACGCAACGCCCGCGTTATACAGTAGGCACAGTGATGATTGCATCCATTTTGAATTTGCACAAATTGTTTGGACAGTTTGCTATCTGTATGATTAAACTTTGTAATTTGTGGTGTTGTTGTATCGCATGCAGCCGTTGCCAACGCACTAACATACGTCCCCAGATTTAATTTATCTTTGTTTGGTATAACCACAGTGTTTGGTATCTGTGCAAACATGTCGGGATTTCGTGTCGCCGCACATCCGGTGATAAATAATGGCGCGTTTGGGTTTTCGCGACTTAATTTTCGCACTACCTGACCGGATTGTCTTTCCGCCTCGGCTGTGACGGCACAGGTATTGACCACAATCGCCGCGCAAATATGCGGTTTCAGCATATTTTTTATCTTTTCAGACTCCAACGCATTCAGTCTGCACCCAAAAGATAATGTTTTTATATCGTTTTTTGTATTTTCTGCTTGCATTTTCACCATCCATAGGGCATTATAACGTGGCTAAAAACGATTTCAACAAAGGAATTAAACAAATGGCGCGTACAACAAATTCAGATACATTACCATACGTAGAAAGCCGTTATGAACTGGGGATGCTGGCATCCCAGCGTGTTCGTGATTTGAACGGTGGTGCGGAACCTGTTGTTGACAAAGGCAACGATAAGTTGACAGTTGTCGCCCTGCGTGACATTGCCAGTGGCAAACTGGATGTGAACGCGGTTCGTCATGAATTTGTTCAGTCCTACAAAGATGCCCCATCCGCGGTTGACGGTGAAGCATCCTTGGAAGTTGGCAGCGAAGATCCATTACTGCGTGAAATTGATGCGGAATTGGAATCTGCCTTGGCCACAGATGAACCTGTTATCGAAGACGCGTCGGACGATTCCGCCAGCGAAGAATAAAAAATCCGGAGATGTCGCATAGTTGGTCTAGTGCGCTACATTGGAAATGTAGTATACCCGCAAGGGTATCAAGGGTTCGAATCCCTTCATCTCCGCCAGAAAATTAAAATCTTAAACCGCCCGTCTCGGGCGGTTTTGATTTTAAGTCCGACAATCAGGGAAATGGCTTGATAAAGCAACGTCGATATAATATCATTATGACTGTACAATACATACACAGGGTGGCATATCATGGCACGACAAAGACGCGATGCGGGTGGCAACATGTTAACAAAACGGGGCGCGATAGATCGCAGATCTAAACCAGCACGCTTTTCGGTTGCGCGCAGTAAAAGTGCGCGTTAGTTTATTCGTCGTTCATCATTTTTATAAACAATTTCGTATGCGCGATGGCGTTTTGTGCCATTGGTGCATATTCTTCTTGTGTGATAAATCCCTGATCGTGTGCGTATGTTAATAAACGTACTGCATCCTCGGGACGCAATGATAATTGAATTTGTATCTTTTCGTATTCCATCTTTGTTCTCCATATTTTATTTTTTTTGCTTGATTCCTTTGTTTTTTTGCGCACGCCAAAACAATCACGACCAATGTCGCACACTATTTCAACCCACGTCAAACATACAAAAAAATCCAGAAAATACGGAACGCGCCACAACAGAATCTTGCACGCCCCACACTGTACATATAGTCAATGTTTTCAGGATTTCAACCCTTGATCAAAATATATTGCATCCAGCATCGGCTTTAAATCATCAAAAGACACCGGCGCGCCAAAATTTCTTTCCAATACACCAATTGATACAGTTTTGTTCGCACCGCACAACCGATTTATTTGTTCTGTCGGCACAATCCAAAAATCCCACTGTTCTGTGTCTGTTGGATTGACGCTCTTTATATCTTTGTGTTTCAACAGGCAAAAGATATACACGTCCGCACGTCGCTGCTTTTGACCGCGAATTCTTTGTTCTGTGATTGAATCATAGTCGCACGTCGGTGCAATCCCAAATATGATTTTAGACTCTTTTGTCTTGGCGGTTGGATTACGGTGCCAACTCTGCAGATATGCGGCGCTTTTAATTTCCAGTTTTATATTTTCGTATTCCAAATCATATGGCGCCCATTCGTCGCGTACAATGTCTGTAATCCCCAGTGCGCGTGCCACAATATATTCTGCCAAATGTCCCCGCTGATTGTTCATCAGCAAATCATTATACGCCCAATTATAAAAATCAGTTTTTGAAATCAACATACCTGCATTATATCACAATAAATAGACTTGTAAACTGGGTTCCAATAATTATAACAAAAAAACGAACACCGAAGTGTTCGTCTAAAATGGTGAAATCTTCTTTCAAAATGAAAGATTCTTATTAACGACTAGACATCTAATTCCAATGTGATATTCAGTGCTAAATTTCTTTCACCACGCTGATTATAGCATGTATAGTTATAATGTCAAATGAATTGATTTTATTCCGTTTTATGTTTATCATTTTGTACATAGAAAAAGGGTTGTCGTATGAAGTATAAATTAGGTCTGGATTTAGGCAGCACATCACTTGGTTGGGCGGTCGTTGAATTGGGTGATAATGACGAGATTTTGCGCTTGGTTGATATGGGCGTTCGCATATTTCCCGATGGACGTGATGATAAAACGCATACCCCGATAAATGTAGAGCGTCGCAATGCGCGAACTATGCGTCGTCGCGGTGAACGTGTCCAAATACGCAAGAAGCGTACACTGCAGTTAATAGAAAAGTACTGTCTAAATTTTGATATAAATAAAAATCCGGAGCTAGAAGACCCATATGGCCTGCGTGTTAAGGCTCTGTCAGAAAAATTAACCGCGGCCGAGTTGGGGCGTGTATTCTTTCATTTGGCATTGCGTCGCGGCTTTAAAAGTAATCGCAAGGAAACGCGTGGCGATGCCGGAGGCAAGTTAAAGGCAGCAACTATCGCATTGCAATCTGCAATCGGCGACGGTACGTTGGCGCAATTCCAAGTACAAAATAAATTATACCGTTTTGCAAACCAGTTTGATGGCGATAAAATCAAAGACGGGGCATTTTATCCAACGCGTGAAATGTACCTAGACGAATTTAACCGTATTTGTACAGCACAAGGGATTTCTGAACAAATGCGGCAAGAATTTCACGATGCGATATTTTTTCAGCACAATTTGTTGCCTGCCAAGGTTGGTAAATGTATGTTTGAACCGACTGAAAATCGTGTCTATAAATTTGAGCCCGCTTTTCAAAAGTGGCGCACGCTACAGCAAATTAATCAGTTAAGATTTGTATCAAATGGTCAGACCATAGAATTGACACCAGCGCAACGCGATCTAATTGTAGATATGGCGTTGAACGACATTAGTGCCGTAAATGTCAAAGGACAACTGACGTTTGCTGAAATAAAAAAACAATTAAAAGCCGCGCATCTGCTGGATAGCACCAAGTGTAAATTTAATTTGGAATCAGACAGTCGTCGCGCCATAGATGCAGATAAAACAGCAAATGCTTTTGCACTGGTTGGTGCACTGGGGTTTTGGCGTTCTTTGGATTCTGTACAACAATCTGACCTGTTGGCTAAAATTAATGATGATTTTATGTCTGATGACACGTTGCTGGATTTCTTAACTCAAACATATAATATATCATCAGATTTAGCGACGCGGGTGATTTCTGTGTCGCCCGAAGAAGATGTTGCCAGTGTTTCGTTGTTGGCGATAAACAATATGTTACCGTTTCTGGAATCTGGCCTGATGTTTGATGCGGCTGCCGCGCAGGCAGGTTACAATCATTCTGCTGTTGATACGCCTGATTTGCCATTGTTGCCATATTATGGCGACCTGCCTGCTTTGCGTTCGTTGTTGGTTGCTGATCGTGACGGTCGTTATCGTACAATGAATGCAACGGTGCATATTGCTATGAATCAAATTCGTGCGGTTGTAAATGATTTAATCGGTGTTCATGGCAAACCATATGCAATAAATATCGAAATGGGGCGCGATGTGCGGTCAGGCGCAAAAGATTTATCTGATATGGTCGCCGCCCAGAACAAGAATAAAAAAGAAAACGACAAAATTGCAGATGAATTGGCATCTATTGGTATCTTGCATCCATCTCGCGAAGATTTTCAAAAGTATAAACTGTGGGAACGTTTGGCCAAAGAACCACAAAATAGGCGTTGTGTTTATACAGGCAAACCAATAACCAGTATTGTTGAATTGTTTAAAAGTGGTAATTTTGAAATTGAACATATTTTACCATACGCGCAAACCTTGGATGACTCTTTGGCAAACAAGACTATTTCTGCGGTCGACGCCAATCGTTTCAAAGGAAATCGGACGCCATACGACGCGTTTACGTCTGATAATTCTCCGTATGATTATAATGCTATATGGGAACGGGCGCAAAAGTTACCAGATGCCAGCCAATGGCGTTTCCGCAAAGATGCTATGGAAACATTTAATCGCAATGGTGATTGTATTGCACGCGCGTTGAATGATACACGTCATATGTCCCGTATGGCGGTCACATATTTACGACACGTGTGTGAAAACAAGTCCAAGGTTCATGGCTTGCCTGGGCAGATGACAGCACTGTTTCGTGATATGTGGGGGTTGAATTGGTGGAAAGATACTGCTGATGCCGAAACCTATCGTGGACATCATATCCATCATGCGATCGATGCGTTTGTTATCGCGTGCTTAAGCAACGGTCATTTACAAACATTATCCAAAAATGCAACAAGTGTAGAGAATTATTTTGGTAAGCCATCCAAGGAAAAGCGTAAACAACTATTTGTTGGGATAAATCGCCCCTTTGATAGCTTTGATTACTATGATTTCAAGATAAAAACAGAACAAACTGTTATATCGTATCGTCAATCTATCAAAAATCCTGCGGACGATGGCACTGTGGGTCAGTTGCACGAAGATACTGCATATAATTTAGAAGAATTTGAAACTGGTACCAAGGCAACAATGTCGCATCGTGTTGCATTGCCAACAACAACCAAGGACAAGGAAAAGTTCTACAAAAAAGACTGGCAAAATGTAAACAAAACAACATGGCAGACTTTTATGGCCAATACTGGTTGTAATAATGAGACACCTAATATCGGCATGCGCTTTCTAGATTGGTGTGCCGCCCAAACGCCACAAATTAAAAAAGTGCGTATGAACAAGACAGATGTCGATACATTGTCGTATGTGCCGGTTTTTCGTACCAAGGCCGAACGCAATGTATATAATCGTACACTGGCTGATTGGTATACAGCTGCTGGTATCGCAACTGGTATGACGGACAAAAAACAGAAACGTGCCCAACAGGACATTGAATCTGCCTTGCTGGCCCAATATCGTGCTGCGGCACGTCGTGCATATAAATGGTACGTAGGTGGCAATAATTTCTGTGCAGATATCTTTGAAATCAGAAGTGACGACACACGTTATCCAAAATTACGTGGCAAATGGCAGATGGCCGTTATATCAAATTATAATGCCGAGGTAAATGCTGGAACCCCGCTGTGGCGCAAAAAGTACGCCACTGCACGTCGCGTAATGCGCCTGCGTATAAATGATATGGTAATGGCCGAATTTTCGCAAAACGACCCCCATTTGCCCAAGGGACTGATAGATGCAGTCAAATATCAATGTGCGGTTGAGCGGACAGATGCTGTTAATATGGTACTCAGGGTCAAGAAAATAAGCAGTTCGGGGACTGTGTATCTGCGCCCTCATCATGTTGCCAAAGAAGCAGCAGATACAAAGTCGTGGGCTGCTAGTGCCACATCGCTGCAAGAGCATAAGGCACGCAAAGTACATGTCAGTCCAACAGGAAAGATTTTAAAACAACTGTAATTGGTCGGGGCGACGCGCCAACGCGGTTGGTGCGTCTGTCTTGTCCAGATGTATAATGTCGCCAAATTGTGTGTCTGTAAAGAACAATATGTTTACATCCCCTGTGCATGGGTTGTTCCGTTGGACCGCGCGGACATATTTTTGTGAATTTTCGCGCGTGCCAGTAAAGCGCACATAGACTGAATATTGTGCCATCGAAAATCCCATGTCTTGCAGAAAGTTGCGAAACTGGCTTGCGGCGCGACGTTCCTGTCTTGTCTCGGTTGGTAAATCAAACATAACCATCATCCACATATATTTTAATCCATCAGTTTTGTATGACATTTTCATAGTCCAATTTGTTCTTTTTGTCGTTCAGTGAATTTACAAAGTTCCACACGTCGCGTTGCATAATATTTATTAGTGGTGAAAAACCTGTGCGTGTTTTTATTTCTGTGTTCAGCACTGATGCCAATCGCGCCTTGTCTGTGGGTGTCAGTTCTCGTGTTATGTCTTCTTCGCCGCCAAAGATTTCGTATACAATTGCGTCTATGATGGGACGATATGGTTCCATCAAATCGTCGACCAGACACATCGGATTCAGTTGATTATGGTGCTGTATCCCATATGACGGATTTAATCCTGCACCCACTACCATGCGTGCCATTGCACCACGCAGAATGGCGTACCCATAATTCAGAAAACTGTTAATTCCATTCATTGTATGTATGCGCAAGAATCCGCCACCAAACAGGGCAGGGAAGTACATACGCGCGGCAATACCTTCGATGTTGCTGGTGTCTCCGGATTGTACCGCAAGGGGCAGGTTTCTTATTCTGTTCTCGCACCCAAGCATATCCAGCACACGCGATTGATTTTTTATCTTTTCTTGAACGATACTTTTCCACAGTTGTTTTTCCAACGGTCGCGACGTATTGATTTGTGCCTGTTGTACCGCCATCTGTCGCATCTGTCCAACCAGCGGTGTCATAATCCCCACTGGATTATAGTTGCCACCAATAATAATCATCGGTATTCCATTTTCACACAATGCCGTCATCAGATTTTGCGTAAAAGTAATTGCACGCCCAGTCGTCATAACGGAACAAATTGAATCCAGCGGTATTTCTGCGATTGGTGTTCCGCGGTCGGATATGCACAGGAATCCCCGTCGTACCGACAGTTCACGAAAGTCATTTGAAATTTCAACAATATTTGTCTGCATATGTTTTATATAAGCACGAAAAATATATTTGTCAACCGTTTGCGAGTTTTTTGTAAAGAAAAAAATCAAGAAAACGAATCGTTTTTGCTGTGTTTTGATTCAATTTTGATGTTCGAAACATAATACAAAAGCCCCAGTTTTCTGGGGACTTTTGTGTTATGTATTATATCACATTGGAATTAGATGTCTAGCCGCAACAGCGTGAATACGAAGATTTGATGCGTGAATAATTATATCACATTGGAATTAGATGTCTAGC
>JAFTNY010000051.1 GCA_017451625.1 Alphaproteobacteria bacterium | reverse complement strand
GAACCAACTGCCCATCGACACCAACACTCAAACGATGCGTTCCATCATCGCCCCAGTTGAACGATTCAGAATTCAGGTAATCAAAGTCAACATGACCGGCCAATGTCCAACCTTCGCCGACATAACCGCCACGCATCCCGATTGTCCATGTGTAATCTGTTACATCTTCATCCAAGAATGGCACATGATCGCCCCAAACTGTATCCAAACTGTACACACCGTATACATCCGCTTTCCAGTTGCCCATATCAATCGCACGATAATTCAAGCCAACTGTAAATTCATTCCACGACATTGCGTCAAAACCCTCTGCTTCTGACACCCCTGTCTTCATAAACACTGCCAAATCATTTGTGATACCATAGCCAAATTCTTCGGTAATTGCCCAATCTTCGATTGCTTCGGAATGTGATTCAACCGCAAAGTTGCTATAAAAACGACCTTCGTCTGGGCGATATAATGGATTACCATCAATAATATTTGCCGCGTGTGCGCCTGATACTGCGAAGAATGCCAACAAAGAAGTCAATGCTAATTTTTTCATATTTATTCCTTTCGTTTTTTGTTAACCAAGACCTTTACCACCAGTCCAGTTAATACAATTTTATCAGGTATAAAATCCCACCGGCAACATCAAAGATTTTTGCAAAACACCACAAAGTATGATAATATCCCACGCGTACGCGAATCGGATTTTAATCCCAACACACAATTCAATCGCCCAGATTTCTTGGGCGTTTATTTATTTTGTTATAATTCGTTATACTTTTTAATAATTATTAAAAATAACTTAATGACGGTTTTCTAATTTTTATTTTTTAATTTTTTTATCTCGCGCCAGTCATTGTGATTTTTTTTATGTTCTTCATAATCTTTGGAAAACAAATGTCCGCCACGTCCATCTGCAACAAAGAACAAATAATTCGTGTCGGCTGGCTTTAAAACTGCACGAATCGCATTTTCTCCAACATTGGCAATTGGTGCCGGCGGCAGGCCCGCATTACGATACGTATTATACGGACTTTCTATTTTCAGATGTCCCCGCAACAATGGCTGGCCCTGCATATCACCCAATTTATCTGTCAACGCATAGACCACCGTTGGATCCGCCTGCAAACGCATCCCCTTGTTCAAACGGTTCAGATAAACACTGGCAACAATCGGCATTTCACGCGCCTGTGGCGTTTCCTTTTGCACAATCGATGCTAATATTACTACCTCGTCCCAATTCTTTAATGGTTTTGGTAATTTACGATTCGTTTTCCGCCATGCATCTTTCAGATTTTGCATTTTCTTGCGTGCCAGATCCAGCAACGCCAACCGCGACGTTCCACGCGCCACACGATACGTGTCTGGGAAAATCTGTCCATCTTTTAAATTACACACCGGCGCATTGTTCCCCGACTGACATTCCACCGCACCGGTCAAAGCCGACGACTGCAACAACATATTTTTAATTTGCCGAATCGTTAATCCTTCGGGAATAACAATCGTTGTTGCCGCCACATCACCCGTTGCAAACATATGTGCAATACGCCACGCGCTGGCGGCGGCTGGAATCTCATACTGGCCACTTTGAATTTTACCACCATTTAAGCGCACCGACATTTTAAACACATATGCCGAATCGATAATTCCATCACGTTCTAATTTTTGCGCCACCCCAGACACCGTATCGCCACGCGAAACATCAAACAACACCACATCCGAAATGGTTGAATGAACACCAAACAAATACACCAGCGCACACAATACAATCAGCACCGGCGCCACAATCATTTGAACAATAACACGCTTTGGAAAAAACTTTCTATGTCTTGCCATGGTCTATTAATTATTACAGACACACGCCTACTTTGCAAATCATGAAGCAAAATAAAAAATTACACAAAAAAACAGTGCCGATAATATGCAGCACACACGCCACACAAATTATCGGCACCGATTACAGACATGTCGTTTTACTGCAACTTTTTCAAAACGACAGATGCATTTGTTCCACCAAATCCAAAACTATTACTGATGGCAACATCAACCTTGCGCTGCTTGGCCACATGTGGAACCAAGTCAAAGTTTCCAACTGCATCTTCTGGTTCATCCAGATTGATTGTTGGCGGCACAATCCCATCACGAATCGCCAGCGCACAGAATATCGCCTCGACCGCGCCGGCCGCCCCCAGCAAATGCCCCGTCATTGATTTTGTCGAAGACATTGAAACAGGCGCATCACCAAACAAAGTCTGCACCGCCGCCAGTTCACCAACATCCCCCAAACCTGTTGACGTACCATGCGCATTGATATAATCAACATCTGACGGTTGCACCCCTGCATCATTCATGGCCGCCATCATTGCACGCATACCACCTTCGCCATTTGGTGCCGGCGCAGTGATGTGATACGCATCACCCGACATACCATAACCTGCAACCTCGGCATAAATTTTCGCACCACGCGCAACGGCATGTTCATATTCTTCCAGAACCAACACACCGGCACCTTCGGCCATAATAAAACCATCACGATTTTTATCCCATGGACGCGATGCCTTTTCTGGCGCATCATTACGTGTACTTAATGCCTTCATCGCCGAAAATCCCGCCAATGCGATACGACTGACCGCACCTTCGGTGCCACCACAGATCATAATATCTGCATCACCATATTTAATCATACGCGCGGCTTCACCAATCGAATGCGCACCGGTTGCACACGCAGTCACCACAGAAATATTTGGTCCCTTTAAACCATACTTAATTGAAATATTTCCCGCCGCCATATTAATAATCCCCTTGGGAATAAAGAACGGACTAACGCGACGTGGTCCACCCTCGTGTAATTCAATACAATTATCATAAATTGTATTAAAACCACCAATACCACTGCCAATAGACACCCCAACACGTGTCATATCACCATCATATTTATCCAATCCCGCATCTTTGATTGCCTCGTCCGCTGCAACCATACCATAAACTGCATATTTATCTAACTTGCGCTGTTCACGTGCATCAACCACTGTATCAGGATTATACTGTCCCTCTTCTGTCCCCTGCTGTGGAATACCTGCAATCTGCGATGCCAAATCAGACACTTCAAAAGAATCAATCTTGCGCACCCCTGATTTACCCGCCAAGATATTTTTCCACGCATATTCAATCCCAGTTCCCACCGGCGAAACAATTCCCATACCGGTAATAACAACTCTTTTCATATTTTATCGTCCTTTATAAAGGTTATACCTAACTAACATACGCGCTAATAATAAACGTTTTATTCCCTAAAATACAGCAAAAAAAATCCGCCTGTGCTTTCACACAGACGGATATATACCATCAAACACAATTTTTTAGTTTTTCTTGTGTTCGTCGATGTACTTTACTGCATCACCAACTTTTTCCAATTTTGCCGCTGCATCATCTGGAATAGTGATATCGAATTCTTTTTCAACTTCCATAACGAATTCTACAACGTCCAAAGAATCCGCACCCAAGTCATTAACGAACGCTGCTTCTTCTGTAACTTTTTCTGCTGGCACGCCCAGTTTTTCCGCTACGATTGCTTTTACTTTTTCAAAAGTTGTCATTTTTTTTCCTTTGTTTTTGTTAAATTGTTAGGTCCATACCATGACCGTCATTAAGCACTAAACTATCATTTTATAGCACAGGTGTCAAGGAATTATAACAAACGATAACAGAACTTGACAAAACGCATTTTATACGTTATCACCCAAAACCTCATCCAACAGCGCATTTAAATTTGCCCGAAAATCCTCGCGATCTGATGCCCACACAACCTGCCGCATCAAGAATTTATACACATCATCCATTGTCAAGTTTGGAATCCCTGCGGCCGCCACGACACGTCGCCACGCCGTACGTGGATCCGTCAAATGAATCCCCCCACGCCCTGCAAAAACCCAGTGTCCATCCTGTGGCAAATCTTGCAACAGTACAATCGCCTTGTCCGACAGCGGTCGCGACAGCCACATATCATGATTAAAATCTAAATCTTCCCACGCCATTGAAAATATTTTCGACCGCGGCGCAAATCCATACACCAACATCAAGAACGCCGACCGCAGCGTCAAATCCTCTACCTGACCAATGGCATCAACCAATCGACACAGCCCCGCCCTGTTCAACGGACGCACACGCCGATTCTGTTTTACCTTGTCCACTGCCATCACCGGATTTGTTTTCACATACCCCGTATCAACCGCATAGTTAAAAATACTCTGCAACAGTTCATACATACGTGCCGCAATCGCCGGTCCAGAAATATTCGCAACACATTCACGAATATCATCAGATGTAATTTCACAAATCTTTTTATCAAACAACCCCGACAAATGACGATCTATCGCACGCGCCAATTTCATCTGTGAATCTTCACCACGCCGTACTTTGTTCGCTAAATACAAATCCAAAAACTGTTTAAAGACAATTTTCTTGCGACGAATCGGTGGCTTTTTCATCGCCTCGTCCAAGATAGACGGCACTGCACCACGTGCGTCTTCTATGTCTATCTGGGGGTAATTACCAATTAAAATCCGCTTGTCCTTGCCACGTACACGCTTGCGCACAAAGAACGTTTTCACCCCGCGACTGGTAATATACATACGCAGTCTGGGTTCTGAAATATCTTGTACAACATCAAACCCACGTGCCGGTGCCGGCAAATTGTCCAAGATATACGGATTAAAATAAAACTGGTGTGCCATGGGCCACCCCCTTGGTTTGTTTACTTTACATGTGCAAATTTATTTGCCCAATAACTGTTATACGCTGTTTTCAAATCATTATACTTCTGCTTATTATCACAATAGCGATTGTTATCACGCCGCATCGCGCACAAATCATTCGTACACTTACGTTCGCAACCATCTGATGCAAAGTTATGACAACGAAATACTTCAAAACAGCAAGGCGACATCACCAATGCCTCTACCCCATCTACCAACTGCTTGCACTTAATGCACGCATTATCGCCACCCATATCTTCACCAATACCATAATAGCGAACCAGTACACTGCCCGTATCCACCATATCTTTTTCCGCCTGCCCCAACGCACGCTTTAACCTTCTATATTCCTTCCAGTCTGTCGCAATTTGCACCACAGACGTTTTTTTCAAATAGTCAAACCAACTCATCCCCTGCCCCTTTTACGATACCTTTAACGCATTAATAAATGCAGACTGCGGAATTTCTACATTACCAAATGACCGCATACGCTTTTTACCTTCTTTTTGTTTTTCCAACAACTTACGCTTGCGCGTAATATCCCCGCCATAGCATTTTGCCGTCACATCTTTTCGATATGCGGCGATTGTCTCGCGCGCGATAATTTTGCCGCCGATTGCTGCCTGCAACGGAATTTTAAATTGATGTCTTGGGATTAAATCCTTTAACTTTTCAACAATCTGCCGACCACGTTTTTCTGCAAACGACCGATGACACATAAACGATAACGGTTCTACATTTTCTTCGTTAACCAAAATATTAACCTTGACCAAATCAGATGCCTGATACCCATAGACCACATAGTCAAACGATGCATACCCCGACGAAATAGATTTCACCCTGTCATAGAAGTCAAACACAATCTCGGCCAATGGCAACTGATAGACCAACACTGCGCGATTCCCAACATAAGATATGTTTTCTTGAACCCCACGCCGTTCTGAACACAGCGACATAATCCCACCCATATACTTATCAGGCATCATAATCGTCGCCCGCACCCATGGTTCTTCAATAGATGCAATTCGCGTGGCTTCTGGCATATCGGCCGGATTTTCCAAATCAATCACCGACCCATCACGCATATGAATTTTATACAGCACACTTGGCACCGTATTAATCAGGTTCAGATTAAATTCGCGCGACAATCTTTCGCTGATAATTTCCATATGCAGCAATCCCAAGAATCCGCACCGCAACCCAAACCCCAGCGCCGATGACTTTTCCACCGTAAACATAAACGACGCATCATTCAGCGCTAATTTTTCTGCACTTTCGCGAAAGGTCGGATAATCATCTGCCTCGACCGGAAAGAACGACGAAAACACCACTGGCACAGACGGCTTAAATCCCGCCAACATCTCTACATTTTCTGCGCGCGCATCAATAATCGTATCGCCAACCTTACAGTCATGAATTGTCTTCATCCCTGTAATAATAAATCCAATTTCACCTGTATTCAACGCATCGACATTCACCATCTTTGGCGTAAAGTATCCAATTTTATCAACCACGTATTCTGCACCTGTGGCCATAAACTTAATCTTCTGTCCACGCGCCAACGTCCCATCAACCACACGCACCAAGATAACAACACCCAAATACGAATCGTACCACGAATCGACCAACAACGCGCGCGTCGGCGCACTTTCATCACCATGTGGTGGTGGCAACTTATTTACAATTTCTTCCAGCAGTTCCGGCACCCCATCGCCGGTCTTTCCCGACACAGCCAACGCATCATTTGCGTCCAGTCCAATAACATCTGCAATCTGTTCACGCGTACCGGCCACATCACTGGATGGCAAATCAATTTTATTCAGTACCGGCAACATTTCCAAATCATTATCCAACGCCAAATACGCATTTGCCAATGTCTGGGCCTGCACCCCCTGTGTTGCATCCACCAAAACCAACGCCCCCTCGCACGCGGCCAACGACCGCGACACTTCGTATGAAAAGTCCACATGCCCTGGCGTATCCATCAGATTCAACTGATATTTTTCACCATTTTTTGCCGTATAGTTCAACCGCACAGTCTGTGCTTTAATCGTGATACCACGTTCACGTTCAATATCCATAGAATCCAAAACTTGCGCCTTCATCTCGCGCGATTGCAGGCCGCCTGTAAATTCAATCAGACGATCAGACAACGTCGATTTTCCATGATCAATATGTGCAACGATTGAAAAATTACGAATATTAGACTGCTTCATAAAAACACACCTATACTTTTACGCACATATACTAGTATAGTATTGCCGCATTCGCAAG